>JALNWH010000014.1 GCA_023230985.1 Bacillota bacterium | reverse complement strand
GCATCAATAGAACAAACAGGTCTTATGTTATTTGGACTTGGCATAATTGTAGTTCTAGCCATATTCTCAAAAAAATTATAAAGTTAATAAAACAGCTGTTGGCTAGCCAACAGCTGTTTTAATTATGGATATTTTAATTGATTCTATCTAATTTTTTAACCTTCATTTCATCAGGAGTAATATAAATTGTATTGTAATCTTTATATATAACCTTGCCGGGTTTGGCACCGGCAGGTTTTTTTATATTTTTCTTATGGGTATAATCCACCGGGACATTGGAAGATAGTTTTCCTTTACTAAAAAAAGCTGCGAGGTGTGCCGCTTCTGTTAAGGTTATATCGTCAGCTTTACTTCCGTTAGTTTTTATTATAACATGGGATCCGGCGATATCTTTAGTATGCAGCCACAGATCAAGAGGTGAAGCAAATTTTAAAGTCAGGTAATCATTCTGAGTGTTATTCTTACCTACATAAATATTAAATCCGGAACTGGATATAAAATGCATTGACTTGGAAGTTTTTTGTTGTTTTGCTGTTTTTGATATTTTATTATTGATTTTTTTTATATACCCTTGTACTTGCAGTTCTTTTTTTATTTCTTCTATTTCCTCTTCATTGAAGCATTTTTCTAAGCTATCCAAAATGCTTTCCAAATACCTTATTTCTTCTTTCGTATTAATAATTTGTTCCGATAAACGTTGTTTCGCTTTTTTTAGTTTATTATAAGACTTATAATATTTTTGGGCATTTTCTATAGGTGTTAAGTTTCCATCAAGTTCTATTTCTATGGAATTTAAATCTTCATTATAATAATTAACCAGTATCGCTTTGTTCATCCCTTTTTTTAAATTGTATTGATTTGTCATTATTAAATCGCCGCATAGTTTATAATAATCGCTTTTTATTGCATCGTTATATTCACCTTTTAATGTATCTATTTTTCTTATATTTCGTTTTAGTTTTATTAAAATATTTTTATGCAAATCTGCGTTTTTTTGATTAACTCTATTAATTTTGTCTTTTTCAAAGTAAAAAGTGTCTATAACTTCGCTTATACTATCAAAATATTTTTTTTCATAAGAATTGTAGATGCTTAATTTGATAGCTGAAAAATCAATATTTTTATTATTTTCTATTATGATATGAGACTTAAATTTTGATAATAATACAGTATCGAATAGTTTTTTAAATCCTATAAAAAGTTTCGCAGTTGAATTTTTATCTAAATATTTTAAATCAGTGTCCGGTTCAATTCCTGAAACAAAGCAAATTTCTTGGGACACTATAGGACTAATACCAAAGAATTTCTTAGAAAAATATTTATATGCTCTAATGCTGGTTTTAAGATTCATGATATCATCAATAAAAGAAGTTTCATTTATATTTAATGTATCAATTTTTTCTTTAGCTGGCGGATAAATATATTCAATACCCGGTAAAACTGTTCTTACACTGCTCATAAATGTATTAACTCTTTTAATGCTATCAATTATTTTCGAATCTTTTAAATCAATAAGTATAATATTGCTATGGCGTCCCATTATTTCAACTATAAGGGCTCTTTGGACACTGTAACCCATATCATCTATACAATCAAATTTGATTTCAACTACTCTTTCTAAACTGACTTGTGTTATACTAATTATTTTACTGCCTAATAAATGTTTTCTTAACAACATACAAAATGACGGTGCAATTAATGGGTTGTTTTTCTTCCCGGAATAAAGATGAAATCTGGGGAACGAAGGGTTAGCAGAAATGAACAATTTATAATTATTCTTATCCCTTCTTATTGTTAATATTAACTCATCTTTTTCCGGTTGATATATTTTATCTATTCGGCCATTAAGTATTGTTTTGTTAAGCTCTAAAACTAAAGCCTTTACTGTTATACCATCAAAAGGCAAAGTAATCCCCCCTATAAATTTAAATTGTATAAACTTTAGAAGATTTTATATGAAATTATACTATAAATTCTAATGTAATCTTACAATATAAAATGCACTTATATTTTATGCAAAAATAAAATAATATAACATAGCTGATTCTGCTGAAAACTATAATATCAAAATCTATGTGGATATTATACCATAACTGAAAAAATATTATTTTGATTTCAAATATAATTACAATTCAGACGTTGTATATATTTATATTTTTTATTGTAGATTATTAATATTTGATTAAGATTGTGTTGTGGATGAAAAAGGAAACAATTAAGATATGAACAGTAATCAAATATAATAAGTTTGGCAAGGGTTAAGTTTTGATTTTTACTATAAGTACGTGTTTATGTTATAATGTTGAAATAGACACAGATGAAAAAGACAAATTAACCGATTGCATATTTAGTTATACTATTGTATTTTAGATTAAAATTATATAAAATTATATAGAACTTAGATGACCTAAAATGTACTATATACGATTTGGTATATTGCTTATAAATTAGAAAGTATTTTAAAAGATTGTACTGGAAGGATGAATTATTTGATTAAAAGTATGACGGGGTATGGTAAAGGTGAATATGAAACGAATGAGATGAGATTTGTTATAGAGGTTAAGTCAGTTAATCACAGATATTGTGATATAACTGTCAGAATGCCAAGAGCAATTGCATCACTGGAAGAAAGGATAAGAAGATTTGCATTGACTTATATTAATAGAGGCAAAGTTGATATATATATTAATTTTTATTCCTATGAGCAGAATGTAAATATTGAACCTGATAAAAATTTGGTGAAATCATACATAGAAAGCCTTAATATAATAAAAGAGGAGTTTTCTTTACAAGATGATGTTAGCTTGAATTTGTTAACACGATTTCCTGATATTTTAAGGATCGAAAAGGTTGACGCAGAAGAAAATTTAATTTGGGATATGTTAAAAATTGCTCTACAAAATGCTCTTGAATCCTTTTCTGAGATGAGAAATCGGGAAGGAGAAAGACTATATAAGGATATGCTGGGTAAGATTGCTTCTATAGAAACCTTTGTCAATGATATAAGTATTGCCTCTAAAGATGCTGTTATTATTACTAAGGATAAATTTTATAACAGAGTTAAGGATTTAATAGGGGATATTGATCTTGATGAGAATAGATTGATTGCAGAAGTAGCGATTATGGCGGATAAGATAAGCATTGATGAAGAAGTTGTGAGATTAAAAAGCCACATAGAAGAGTTTAAAAAAACTATTGATGAAAATGCTTCTTCCGGTAAAAAATTGGATTTTATAATACAAGAAATAAATAGAGAAGCAAACACTATTGCTTCAAAGGCTAATGAATTGGATATAATCAATAATATAGTTAATGTCAAAACCGAAGTTGAAAAGATAAGAGAACAGGTGCAAAATATTGAATAATGGAGGGTAAATAAATGGCTATAAAATTAATTAATATCGGGTTTGGTAATATAGTATCTGCCAATAGATTAATAGCGATTGTGAGTCCGGAGTCTGCACCGATTAGAAGGATTATTCAAGAAGCCCGAGATAGAGGGATGCTCATTGATGCTACTTATGGGAGAAGGACAAGAGCTGTAGTAATAACTGATAGTGACCATATTATTTTGTCAGCTGTGCAACCTGAAACGGTAGCACATAGACTAATTGATAAAGAAGCAGTAAATGACGATGAAGAAGCTATAAAATAATTATTATTGGGTGTGATAAAGTGGATGACTATAAAGGGATGCTTATTGTAATTTCAGGGCCATCAGGAGTGGGCAAAAGTACTATTTGTAAAGCATTAATTGAAAAGGAGTTAAGAAATGTAGAACTCTCGATATCAGCTACTACCAGAAGGCCTAGAGTTGGAGAAGTTGATAGTGTTAACTATTATTTTAAAGATGAACATGTTTTTAAAGAGATGATATATCAAAATGAATTTTTAGAATATGCAAAGGTATACGGTAATTATTACGGTACCCCAAAGCAGAAAGTTATTGATAAATTGGATAATGGAATTAGTGTTATATTGGAAATTGATACATATGGTGCTATGCAAGTTAAGAAGAACTTTAAAAAAGGTGTTTTTATTTTTATTATGCCTCCTTGTTTTAATATTTTAAAAAATAGAATAATAAACAGAGGCACTGAATCAAAAGACGATATAAGGAAAAGGTTAAAATCGGCCTTTAAAGAAATAACAGAAGTTAGCAATTATGATTATATAGTTATTAATGATGATATAGATAAAGCTGTTAATAAAATTGTATGTATTTTAAATGCTGAAAGTTGCAGAACAGATAGATATCAAATTGATTTTACAGAATTCAAGGAGGAGTTTTATGATTAATTCTACGTTATCATTGTTATTAGATAAAGCTGATAGCAAATATTCTTTGGTTGTTGCTGTTTCTAAGAGAGCAAGGCAGCTTGTGGATGGGAAGGAATCTTACGTTGATGCTGATTCCAATAACCCTGTTTCTATTGCAATACAAGAGATACATGAAGGCAAAATATTATGTACTAATAGTATGAAAGATAATCAAATAGGAGAATAAAATGCTAAAAGATAAAAATATTTTAATAGGTGTATGCGGTGGTATATCAGCTTATAAAGTATGTGATCTTGTTAGTAGATTAAAAAAGAAAGAAGCCAATATAAATATAATAATGACAAGGGCTTCTACAAATTTTATTAATCCTTTGACTTTTCAGTCTTTGTCGTTAAATAAAGTCGTTTCTGATATGTTTGATAAACCTTCCTATTTGGAAATAGATCATATATCTTTAGCAAAAAAAGCAGATATATTTGTAATTGCACCTGCAACAGCAAATATTATGGGGAAAATAGCAAATGGCATAGCTGACGATATGCTTTCAACTACAATCATGGCTACAAAAGCTCCTGTAGTGCTTGTTCCGGCAATGAACAGCAATATGTATGAAAATCCAATATTACAGGATAATATTTCATTGCTTAAAAATTATGGTTATATTTTTATTGATCCCGTAGATGGGAGGTTAGCTTGTGGAGATACAGGAAAAGGGAAAATGGCGGAACCGGAATTTATAGAAAAATTCATAACAAGCTTTTTAACCTCTTCATCGGAACTTAAGGGAAAGAAAATAATTGTAACTGCAGGGCCAACAAAAGAACCAATAGATCCTGTGAGATTTATATCAAACCATTCAACAGGGAAAATGGGTTATGCAATAGCTGAAAAAGCAGCTAACAGAGGGGCGGATGTATATCTTATTTCCGGCCCTACAAACTTGGAGATGCCGATAGGAGTTAACCTTATTAACGTTGTTTCTGCAAAGGAAATGTATAATGCGATTATGTCACATTATTATAATGCAGATGTGGTTATAAAAAGTGCAGCAGTTTCAGATTATAAACCGTCAGAAATAAGTAGCCAAAAAATAAAAAAAGAAGATGAGGATTTATTAATAAAATTAGAAAAAAATCCGGATATACTATATGAGTTAGGTAAAATTAAAGAAAATAAAATTTTGATAGGTTTTGCAATGGAAACCCAAAACTTAATAGAAAATGCAAAGGAAAAGATTAAAAAGAAAAATTTAGATTTTATAGTAGCAAACGATTTAAATCAAAAAGGTGCAGGCTTTGCATTTGACACAAATATAGTTAAAATAATAGATAAGAATGGGCATGTTGAAAACATTTCAAAGATGGCAAAGATTGATTTAGCCGATATAATTATAGATAGGGTAATCATGCTTTTAAAAAATAGAAATATTGATAAACGGTTATGAAAATAAAGAATGAAAAGCGTACTATAGTACGCTTTTATTATAATACAGATATAATTAATGTGTAAAAATATATTTAAAACTTTTTAAATGGATGGTGTAGTTAATGGATAGCTTAAAGATTGCAGAAATAATAGTAGATAATAAGTGTAAAGAAACAGATAAAATATTTAGCTATATTATTCCTTCCAATATGGCTGTTGATATCGGCCATAGAGTTATAATACCTTTTGGAAGAGGAAATAGAAAGATTGCAGGATATGTAGTCGGTTTCACTGATAAAATAGATTTTGATAAAAGCAAGCTAAAAAGTATTATTAAGTTGGCTGAACCTGAGCCATTGATACCTATTAAAATTATTGATTTAATAAAATGGATGAGAAATAAATACTTATGCTTTTATATTGAAGCAATTCATGCTGTCCTACCGGCTAATGTAAGAATAAAGACCACTTATTACTATGAATTGATTAGAAATAGTAACAATGAGGAATATCGGGAAGAAAGTAATATTGAGACTATAGTGGAAGTATTGGAATTTTTAGAAGCAAATGGCGGTATTGCATCTAAAGAAGAATTGCGGGATAGTTTTAATGACAATTTTCTTGATAATGCACTTAGAAAGCTTGTAAGATTAAAGATGATTAAAAGAAAACAGGCTGTAAAGAAGACAGAGAGCAAAAAGTATGAAAAATTAATTTATATTAATAAAGATAATATTGATAATGTAAGCATACCAACAAATGCAAAAAAACAAATACAAGCACTGGAAATCATTAAAAATAAACCCGGAATAAGTATAACTGAAATTAAGAAAAAGCATAACATTAGCACAGTTGTTATTAAAAGCTTGCTAAACAAAAATGTTATAAGTATAAAAGAAAAAGAATTATACAGACTTATTCAAGAAGAGTCAAAGTCCGGTAAAGTTAATATTCTTACTACAGATCAATTAAAAGTTATAGATTCAATTATTAATAGGTTTGATAAAGGATATCATATCCTTTTACATGGTGTAACAGGCAGCGGAAAGACAGAAGTATATCTTAGATTAATAGAAAGGGAATTGTCTATAGGTAAGCAAGGTATAGTTCTAGTACCTGAAATATCCCTAACTCCACAAATGATTAGAAGGTTTGTTAATAGATTTGGTGATACAGTTGCTGTATTGCACAGCGGTTTATCTGATGGTGAAAAGTATGATGAGTGGAGAAGGATAAGAGAAGGCAAAGCAAAGGTTGCTGTTGGAGCCAGGTCTGCCATATTTGCACCTTTTAATAATTTAGGAATAGTAATTATTGATGAAGAGCATGAACACACTTATAAGTCAGAAATAAGACCGAAATATGATGCTAGGGAAATAGCTATTAAGCGATGTCAACTTGAAGGATGCAAATTACTATTGGGTTCAGCTACACCTTCAATAGAGACTTATTATAAGGCGGAAAAAGAATTTCAAAATTACAGCCTTGTTACATTAAAGAAAAGAATAAACCAGAAAGAAATGCCCAGTATTGAAATTGTGGATATGAGAGAAGAACTAAAAAACGGTAATAAAAACATATTCAGTAAAAGTTTATATAATGCAATCGTTGAAAAACTTGATGCAGAGGAACAAATAATACTTTTTTTAAATAGAAGAGGCTATTCTACTTTTGTTTCTTGTAGGAATTGCGGTTATGTAATCAAATGCCCATATTGCAACATTTCTTTAACATATCATGCTAAAGGAAATTATTTATCCTGTCATTATTGTGGGTATTCTTCCAGTAATCCAAAATATTGCCCAAGCTGTAATAGTAAATATATAAAATATTTTGGAATAGGGACGCAAAAAGTAGAAGATGAATTTAAAAAAATTTTTGGAGATATTAATGTCTTAAGGATGGATGCTGATACAACAACCAGGAAAAATTCACATAAAGAAATATTGGATAAGTTTCGCAATAGAAATGCTGACGTTTTAATTGGAACTCAAATGATAGGGAAGGGACATGATTTCCCTTTTGTTACTCTGGTAGGAATAATATCTTCCGATACTTACCTTAATATGCCGGATTTTAAAGCTGCAGAGAAGACTTTTCAAATGATAATTCAAGCCGGGGGCAGGGCAGGAAGGGCAGAATTACCCGGAAATGTTATTGTACAAACATATTCTCCGGATCATTATAGTCTGAAACATGCTATATTACACGATTATGGAGGATTTTATAAAGATGAAATCAGGCTTAGAAAAGAGCTAAATTATCCTCCTTTTTCACATATTGGTATTATAGTTATAAGTAGTTTTGATAAAAACACAGCTGAAAAAAATGCAAGAGAAGCCGGAGGTATATTGGTAAGATATGCTAAAGGGATAAAGGATATTGAAGTTTGGAAGCCTACCGAGGCGCCTTTATCTAAGATTAAAAATAAATTTAGATGGCAGATTGTTTTAAAAAGCAAAAAAGAGGAACAATTATTGGAAATTCTAAAAGAATTCAATAAATTAAATTTTGACAAAACTGTGTTTGTAAGTATGGATATTAACCCTATAAGTATGCTATAGTAATACTAAGACACTAATTAGGAGGTTTGAAATGGCGATAAGAAATATTAGAAAAGATGAAGACGAAATCTTAAGAAAAATATCAAGAAAAGTTGATAAAATAGATGGTAGAATTTTTACTTTATTAGATGATATGGCGGAAACAATGTATGATTCGGAAGGAGTTGGTCTCGCCGCACCCCAAGTCGGAGTTTTAAGAAGAGTTGTTGTAGTTGATGTAGGCGATGGATTGATTGAATTGATAAATCCTGAAATTATCGTAGAAGAAGGAGAACAGTTTCGGAAAGAAGGATGTTTAAGCATACCGGGTAAATATGGAGTTGTAAAAAGGCCTGAAAAAGTCACTGTCAGAGCATTAAACAGAGAATCTGAAATAATTGAAATCAAAGGAGAAGAATTGCTGGCTACCGCACTATGCCATGAGATAGATCATTTAAACGGAGTGCTATTTATTGATAAAGCTATTAATATAGAAACTCAGGAGATTGAATGAATATGAATATAGTATTTATGGGTACCCCGGGATTTGCCATTCCATGCTTTGAAGCTTTGTACCATGAAGGATACCAAATTAGCGCGGTTGTTACACAACCTGATAAACCAAAAGGCAGGGGCAAAAAACTTATGGAGCCGGAAGTTAAAACCATAGCAAAAGAAATGGGTATAAAAATTTATCAGCCAAATAAAATAAAAGAACCTAATTTTATTGAAAGGTTAAAAAGTTTAAAGCCTGATTTAATAGTAGTTGTAGCTTTTGGTCAGATATTAACGAAAGATATATTAGATTTACCAACTCATGGATGTATAAATGTTCATGCTTCCTTGCTTCCAAAGTTAAGAGGAGCAGCACCAATTAATTGGAGCATTATAAATGGCGATAAAGTAACAGGTATTACCATTATGTATATGGATACCGGTCTTGATACCGGTGATATAATATTGCAAAAATCCATAAATATAGGTGAAGAAGAAACAGCGGGGGAACTCCATGATCGACTTGCGATTCTAGGTTCTAAGGCATTGATAGATACTACTAAACTTTTGCATAGCGGAAAAATTGTAAGAACTAAACAAAATCATAACGAAGCTAATTATGCACCTATGTTGACAAAAGAAATAGGAAAAATAGATTGGTCTATGGATGCAGTCAAAATAAAGAATTTAATAAGAGGGACTTATCCTTGGCCTGGAGCCTATTCTTTTTATGAAGGTAAAATGTTTAAGATATTTACTGTCGAAGTTACAGATAATGATATTATAAATGATGACTGGGGAAAAATTTGTGAAGTGAATAAAGAATATATTACGATAAAATGCAAGAAAGGTTTTCTTCGAATTAAGGAATTACAATTTCAAAATAATAAAAGAATGACAGTGGGGTCTTATCTTAGAGGACATGAAATTTTAGAAGGGAAAAGATTATCCTAAAAGGAGGCTAAGAATATGTTATACGGTTTTGATCCAACATTTGCAATTTTGATACCTGCTATGATTTTTGCAGTATATGCCCAAAGCAAGATTAAAACTACTTTTAATAAATATTTAAGAGTTCGAGGTAGTTATGGGTATAGAGGTTATGAAATAGCACGAAAAATACTGGATGCTAACGGACTTAATGATGTGCCTATAGAACTTACCAGAGGAAGCCTAACTGATCACTATGACCCAAGGAATAAGGTTTTAAGACTATCGCGAGAGGTTTATGAGGGTTCATCCTTGGCATCGGCAGGAGTTGCAGCACATGAATGCGGTCATGCATTGCAGCATAGTGAAGGATATGCACCTTTAGTTGTTAGGAACGCAATTGCTCCAATTGCTTCTATAGGTTCTCAAGCTGCTTTCTTTTTTATTATAATTGCTTTGATATTAAATATGATGCAATTATTTACTCTAGGTATTTATCTTTTTAGTGCAGCTGTATTATTTCAAATTATTACTTTACCCGTTGAATTGAATGCCAGCAGTAGAGCAATCATAGCTTTACAAAACTACAATTTGGTCGCACCCGGTGAAGAAAAAGGAGCAAGGAAAGTTCTTTCAGCGGCAGCATTAACGTATGTCGCAGCAACTCTTATGGCAGTATCACAATTGTTGAGATTGTTATTAATAAGAGGCAGAAGAGACTGATAGCTAACTATCATCATTTATAATTTAAAAGTTTCAAAATAATGTGGAGTGATAGAATGGCAGGTAATTGGGCAAGAGAAGAAGCTTTCTTAATACTTAATTCAATAATGATACAAGGTAAATACTCAGGCATTGAAACTAGAAATAGATTGAATAATTCAAATCTTAAAAGTAATGATAGGGCATTAGTTACTGAAATAGTTAATGGTACGCTGAGAAACCTAATTAAAATTGATTGGATAATAAGTAAATTCATAAATAGAAAAATTGAAAAATTATCAAATAATGTAAAGAACATATTAAGAAGCGGGATTTATCAAATAATCTATTTAGATAGAGTACCCGATTCTGCAGTTTGCAATGAAAGTGTTGAATTAGCAAAAAAATATTCAAATATTGGAGCGGCACGGTTTATCAATGGTGTTTTAAGGAATGTATCTAGGCAAAAAGATAGTATCAATACACCTGATGAGACTAATATATCTAAATACTTGTCCATTGAATTTTCACATCCTTTATGGTTGGTGGAATTATGGATAAAAAACTATGGCATAGAGTTTACAAAGAATTTACTAAAGGCAAATAATGAAGCACCACCTTTGACCGTAAGAGTTAATAGATTAAAAATTAGTAAAGAAGAGCTCCTTTTTTTATTTAATTCAAACAATATAATGTGGTCTGAGGGATGTTATAATGATGAGGCAATTAATATCAAAGGTATTTCATCGTTAAAGGATTCAATATTGTTTAAAAAAGGTTATTTTCAAATACAAGATGAGAGTTCAATGTTAGTATCTAAAATTTTAAATCCCAAACCCGGAGATTTTATAATTGACGTATGCAGTGCACCCGGTGGCAAGGCTACACATATGGCAGAGTTGATGTCTAATAAAGGTAGAATCATTGCAAGAGATATACATTTAAAAAAACTAAAACTTATTGAGGAAAATATAAAAAGACTTGGTATATCTATTATAGAAACAGAAATTTTTGATGCTAATACAATTGATGACCGTCTAATAGACAAGGCAGATGCAGTTTTAGTTGATGCCCCATGCAGTGGTTTAGGTTTAGTAAGGCGAAGATCTGATTTAAGATGGAAAAAAGAAAAAGAAGATATTGAAAAATTGTCAAAGTTACAAATAAATATTCTAAAAAATGCATCTTTATATGTTAAAAAAAACGGTGTATTAGTCTATAGCACGTGTACTTTAAATGATAAAGAAAACATTCAAATACTAAAAGATTTTTTGAATTATAATAAACAATTTTCTTTAGATAGCATGGAACGATTTCTTCCAAGTAATTTCACTGCATCAAGGGGTAAGGAAGGTTTTATAGAATTATATCCTCATATTCACGGTACTGATGGTTTTTTTATTGCAAAAATGGTCAAAGTTGGTTGTATGGAGGGAAAATGAAAAACAAAAAGGATTTAAAAAACTTTTCTTTGTCAGAGTTGGAAGTATTTTTAGTTGCTAACGGATTTTCCAAGTATAGGGCTGTGCAAGTTTATGGTTGGGCATTTAAGGATGTTGAAAAATTTGAAGACATGAAGAACTTACCGCCAAATCTTATAAAATTTTTGTCCGAAAACTTTTACATTAATAGATTTAAAGTATTAAAAAAACAGACTTCAAAAGATGGGACAATAAAATTTTTATTTAGTTTAGACGATGAAAACACAATTGAATGTGTATTGATGAAATATGCATATGGGTACTCCATATGCATATCTACCCAAGTTGGTTGTAGGATGAATTGCAAGTTTTGCGCTTCAACTACAGGTGGGCTGGTAAGAAATTTGACTTCCGGGGAAATGATAGAAGAGGTAATGGCTGTTTCCAGAGAAACAGGTAAAACTATTTCAAATATTGTTTTGATGGGTATAGGTGAGCCTTTTGATAATTATAAAGAGGTAATGAAATTTGTACATGGTATTAATTCTCCTTACGGTTTTAATATAGGAATGAGACATATTACTATATCTACTTCGGGTCTAGTACCAAAGATATATGAGTTTGCTGATGAAAAAACGCAATGTAATCTTGCAGTTTCTTTACATAGTGCAATAGATAGTGTAAGAAGTCAATTAATGCCTATAAATAAAAAATATAATATTGAAAGCTTAATAAAAGCCTGCAAGTATTATTGTAGTAAAACAAATAGAAGGATATCTTTTGAATATGCATTAATAAATGGTGTAAACGATAAAGTATCAGATGCTGAGGCGCTTAGTAGTTTAATAAAAAATATGCTTTGTTATGTTAATCTTATTCCACTGAATTATGTAGCAGGTAAAGGTTTAAGCAAATCAAAGGATAGCAGCATTGATTTATTTAAAAATATTTTAAGAAAAAATAAAATACCCATGACTGTGAGGAGAGAATTAGGTCAAGATATTGACGGTGCTTGCGGCCAATTGAGGATTAAAGAAAAGCTATAATGTTTGTTATTAAAAGTATATTAAGGGAAAAAATCGAGTATCAATATATTTTAATAAAAGGTATTTTTATAAAAGATGTCGAAATAAATAATTTTAGCAATACTTTTATAGATAATTATATGAAAACGAATATGAGGGTGTTTTGATGAGGGCATATGGTAGTTCAAACATTGGATTAATTAGAAAAACAAATGAAGATGCATTTTATTATCAGGATAATTATGAAAAAGGAAAGCCTTTTGTTTGTGTAATAGCCGATGGAATGGGTGGGCATAATGCCGGAGAAGTGGCAAGCAAAATGGCTGTTTTACAGTTTATTGACTTTTATGAAAGAAATATTAAAAATTACAAAAATAGTTTTAATAATTATGCAAAATTAGTTAAAGAGGCTTTTTTTTGTGTTAACAAAAACATTTATTTAGAATCCATTAAAAAGCCTGAATATACGGGGATGGGAACTACTTTAACAGTAGTATTCATTATTGATAATAAAATGATAATTGGCCATGTTGGAGACAGCAGAGTTTATATGATAAGAGAATCTCATATTGAAAAAATAACTACTGACCATTCCTACGTAGCAGAATTAATTAAAAATGGCACTATAAAACCGGAAGAAGCTAGCAGTCACCCTCAAAAAAATTTAATTACCAGAGCTATTGGTACATCTTATACAATAGATGTAGATATAAATGTTTATGATTTGAAAAACGGGGATTATATGATAATGTGTACTGACGGTTTATCAAATATGTTGAACCAAACTGAGATAAAAGAAACAGTATTATATGATAATGATTTAATTGAAAAATGCAATGCTTTAATTGGATTGGCAAATAAAAAAGGTGGTCACGATAATATCACTGTGATAATCATCGAAGTTATGAGGGAGGTTTAAGTCATGATAGGTAAGGTGTTAGGAGAAAGATATGAAGTAATTGAAAAAATTGGCGGCGGCGGTATGGCATTAGTGTATAAAGCGAGATGTCGTCTACTTAATAGATTTGTAGCAATAAAAGTATTAAGATCCGAATTTACCAGCGATGAGGATTTTGTAAAAAAATTCAAGAGAGAGTCACAAGCAGCTGCTAGCCTATCACACCCAAATATTGTAGGTATATATGATGTTGGTATTGAAAATGATGTTCACTATATTGTAATGGAATATATCAAAGGACAGACCCTGAAAGAATTGATAAAACAAAAAGGTGCATTGAATCATGAGTTTGCAACGGATATTGCCATACAAATTGCATCAGCTTTAGAAAATGCTCATAGTAACCATATTGTTCATAGAGATATTAAATCACATAATATTATGTTAAGAGAAGACAGAACAATTAAAGTTACTGATTTTGGTATAGCAAGAGCAGTATCATCGTGTACTATAACAAATACAGGTAACATAATAGGCTCTGTTCATTATTTTTCACCGGAACAAGCCCGTGGTGGCTATACTGATGAAAAATCAGATATATATTCATTAGGAGTTGTATTGTATGAACTTGTTACAGGAAGATTACCCTTTGAAGGAGAAACACCTATCTCTGTTGCCTTAAAGCATGTCCAAGAAGAACCCATAAAGCCAAGGAAAATAAATAAAAAAATACCGAAAAGTCTAGAGGAAATTATCCTAAAATGTATGAATAAGAATATATCAGGCAGATATTCTTGCGTTAGTGATATAATCATTGATTTGAAACAATCTTTACTAATGCCTAATGGGGATTTTGTTAAAAAAAGTATAAGTGAGAACACAATAAAAATGGAATCTATAAAAACAAATGGTATTTTAGAGTCTAATGATAATAACGAAGAAATTGAGTTAGATAAAAATGATAATGCTGCCAACATAGATGAAATTATATCAACCGATAAAAAAGAAAAGAAAATAAACAAAAAGATAACAATTTGGGCTGTAGTATCAGGATTAGTTTTGGCCTTTGCATTATCGGGATCATATTTTGCATTCAAAAATGTTTTTAATGTAGATATAAAGCCTGTGCCAGACTTAATAGGTAAACAAGAAGAAGATGCGGAAAAAGAGTTAGAAGAATTAGGTTTGTTTATGAATGTGGCAGAAAGAGTTCATAATAAAGATATTCCCGAAGGTGAAATAATTAGACAAGATCCCAAGCCAAATCAATCGAATAAAGTAACAAATCCGGTTACTGTATTTGTCAGCAAAGGCCCTAGAAAAGTACCTGTGCCTCCCATTATAGGCAAGAATTATGATGAAGTTGATATTATATTGGAAAGCGTAGGATTAGCTGAAGGTGATGTTAGTCAAGAATATAGTCCATATCCAAGCGGTATTGTTATAGAACAAAAAATTTCCCCCGGAATCAGCGTTGATGAAGGTACAAAAATAGATTATGTAATTAGCGGTGGTCCGGAAAAGTTTTTTATGAAAAACTTTGTAGGTATGAATATTGAAGATGTCGAAACTGAATTAATGATACTTGACTTAATACGGGGAAATGTTGTTGAAAGACCTGATGATGAGCATCCAAAGGGCGAGGTTATTGAACAGAGTGTATCAGCAGGTACTGAAATAAGCAAAAAAAGCGTTGTTGATTTTGTAGTTAGTAAGGGCGTAGAAGAAAAGCCTAATGAAAAGGTATATTATTTAAGCATTGACTTACCTAAGAATTTAGAGAGAATGAAAGTTACTGTATTTAAAATAGAAAATGATAAAAGCGTGTTAATATATGAGGGAACCCATTCATCTATAGATAGCCCTTTAAAGGTTGAAATTAACGGTAAAGGAAATGTATTATTTGAAGTATATATAAATAATAGTTTTCATGAGAGCACTTCTTATAAATTCTAATTGGAGGGAAATATGATATCTGGTATTATTACAAAAGGAATAGGCGGTTTTTATTATGTAGATGTAGGTGATATAATAATTGAATGTCGTGCCAGAGGGTTATTTAGATTTAAGAGCATAAAACCCATGGTAGGGGATTATGTAGATATAGAAATAGAAGATGAAACAGGTCAAGGATTCATAATAAATGTAAAGGATAGAAAATCAGAGATGATACGACCGGAAGTAGCTAACATCGAACAGGTGATTGTTGTAATCGCAGCTAGAAATCCGGAGATAAATATGTTATTATTACAGAAAATTTTAGTATATGCTGAATATATGGGTTTAAACATTATAGTTTGTATTAATAAGATAGATTTGGACTTAAAAGAAGAATACAAATCTGTTATTGAAATGTTGGAATCAGTTCCGTATAATACACTAAAAACCAGTGCTATTCAAAAAAATGGTATTGATGATTTAGCTAGATTTCTCGCAAATAAAATATCTGTATTTGCAGGCCCTTCAGGAGTGGGGAAATCATCTCTTTTAAATGCAATAATTCCTGATTTAAGGTTAAAAACAGGTTTGTTAAGTGACAAAACAAAAAGAGGAACTCATACTACAAGGCACACGGAGTTAATAAAACTAGAGTTTGGCGGAATGGTAGTTGACACTCCCGGCTTTAGTTCATTTGATGTGGTTGAAATAGAAGCAGATGAACTAAAACATTGTTATCCAGAGTTTGAAAATTATGATAATTGCAGATTTTTATCTTGTATGCATGATAAGGAACCGGACTGTGAAGTTAAAACCGCTGTCGAAAAAGGTTATATACATAAGGATAGATATGATAGTTATATTCAAATACTAAATGAACTTAGGAAAGTTAGGAGGTACTAGTATGATTAAAATTGCTCCCTCTATATTATCAGCTGATTTTTCTAATTTAGAAAGAGACATATTAACTTTGGAAAAAGCGGGTGCTGATATGCTGCACATTGATGTTATGGATGGCCATTTTGTACCTAATTTAACTATAGGTGCACCTGTTGTCAAAAGCTTAAGAAAAGTTACTTCATTGATATTTGATGTACACCTAATGATTGATAACCCGGAATTATATATAAAAGACTATTATGAAGCAGGAGCTGACATAATAACTATACATGCCGAGACATCTAAACATTTACATAGATTAATACAAACGATTAAAGACTTAGGCGTGAAAGCCGGTTTGGCATTAAACCCTGCTACACCTTTGTGTGTGACTGAACACTTAATTGAACATTTAGATATGATATTAATCATGACTGTAAATCCGGGATTTGGCGGTCAAAGTTTTATTGGAAATATGTACGAAAAGATAATATCATTAAAAAAATTACTAATAAAACATAAAAGGCAAATACCTATACAAGTAGATGGCGGAGTAACCTTGGATAATATCCAGAAACTATATAATTGTGGTGCAGAAATTATGGTAGCAGGATCTGCTATTTTTAATTCCAAAGACATAAACAAAACTATTTTATTAATGAAATCTTTAAATGGGGTACAAATATGAAATCATTTATAATTTCTAACGGGGATGTAACTGATTACGAATATTGTAAGAAATTAATTAAAAAAGATGATTATATTATTTGTGCAGATGGCGGAGTTAGACATGCTTATAATATGAGAATTAAACCGGATTTGATTATTGGCGATCTTGATTCCATGCAGCAAAAATATATTGAATACTATAAAAATGAAGATGTAAAATTCATAAAGCATCCGACAGATAAAGACAAAACCGATACACATTTGTGCATACTAAAAGCACTGGAGTTCTCCAGTGAAATTGTTTTTTTAGGAGCATTAGGAAGCAGATTAGATCACTCATTTGCAAATATTTCATTATTGAAGATTGGAATAGATAAAAATATTAAAATGAGTATTGATGATTACTATAATCAAATATTTTTAGTTAATAAAAACATTATTTTATACGGTAATAGGGGTGATACATTTTCTCTTTTGCCTTTTAATGGAGACGTAGAAGGACTTTGTGTGAAGGGGAGCAGATATGAATTAAATAATGCAAATATGGAAGCTGGTGATACTTATGGAATCAGTAATCTTTTTTTAGATAAGGAAGTTTCTATAAGCATAAAAAAGGGCTTGCTTATGATTGTTAAATCCAAAGACTAGTGTGTCAAAAATGTTATTGCGAGAGTAATATATAGTATAATGATTTTTTTGGAGGAATAAGCATGGGATACTCTTTTAGAAAGTATACCGGATTTTTACTTATTACTCTGGCTTTAGCAATTATAATTAGGATTTTGCCAATATGGGCTTGGTATATGTTTGTTATAGTTTTTATTTCTTTTATATGCTTTTTCATTATTAGTATTTTTTACGGATGATGGGAGGTATATAAAATGAGTAATAAAAAGAAAAAAGTATTCGGATTACTAGTGCTTTCTGTGGGCATAGGGGTCCTGTTGGCGGTGATGGTACCGCTGATAGGTTGGATATTATTATCTGCAATAGCACTGATTATTGCTGGGATTTACTTATATAGATGCTGATGGTTTATGGATTTCCATTATTAATACTGTAGTTTAAATTTATTTTTATATTATTACAGTTAAAACTATTGTGATAGGATTTTAATATTATAATATTAAAATATAGATAAAATAATAAAAATTATGAGGTGATGTAAATGGCAAAAGCACTTTTGGTTATTGATATGCTAAATGATTTTTTAGACAAGGACGGCGCTTTAAGCATAGGTGATTCAAAAAGCATAATTGAAAATGTATCTTCAAGAATAAAAGAGAATCGTTTAAATAGAAATACAATTATCTACATAATGGACAGGCATTTACCACAAGATGCTGAATTTAAAATGTTTCCTATACATTGCTTGGAAGGGGATAAAGGAGCCGAAATTATAGAAGAATTAGCACCTGAAAAAGGAGATTATCAGATATCTAAGCGCCGTTATAGTGCATTTTTTGGTACTGATTTGGACTTGACTTTAAGAGAGTTAGGAGTTACTGAATTAGAACTTTGTGGGGTATGTACTCAGATTTGTGTTCTTTACACTGCAGCTGATGCTCGTATGTTAAATTATGATGTAACGGTGTTAAAGGATTGTGTTGATTCCTTTGATAAAACAGCACATAAGTTTGCATTAGCAGAAATGCAAAAGACTCTGGGAATCAAAGTTATATAATATATATCATGGCGTTTACGTTGTAGCGGGTGCTGCCTGTGATGGTTCGGAGCAATCAAGTATATAAATCTAAGTGCTCGAAATACTAAAGAGTTACATAATGTGCGAAGCACATTATGTAACTCTTAAAACATGTACTGTAGTATTTTTATAAAACTCTTTCAACCTTACCCGATCTTAAACATCTTGTGCATACTCTTATTCTTTTGGGAGTACCGTCAACTAATGCTTTAACTGTTCTTAAATTAGGCAGCCATGTTCTTCGACTATGCCTATTTGAGTGACTGATTTTATTACCGGTAAGCATACCTTTACCACAGATTTCACATTGCCTTGCCATATATATACACCTCCTTCAGGTTGAATAACTTTCAAATAAAACATTATCATTCTAACACATTTATTATACAATTGACAATATTAGAAAAGCAAATTTATTTCAGTTGCAAAAATGATATACTTATAATATTACTTGTTGAAGAAAACTTACATATAATATAGAATATATTTAAAAAGCGGAGGGGATATAATGCCTGGAAAAATTATGACTAAATATGGTGAAGTCCATATAACTGATGATGTGTTGGCATCTTTAGCAGGTTTAGCAGCCATGGAATGCTACGGTATAGTTGGTATGGCATCTAAGAGCGCTAAAGATGGCTTTGTAGAGCTTTTAAGAAGAGAAAATCTAAGTAGAGGTGTTAAAGTTTCTTCAGAAGAAGAAGAAATAATTATAGATTTATACGTAATTGTTGAATTTGGTACAAAGATTTCAGTTGTTGCTGATAATATAATAAGCAAAGTAAAATATACTTTAGAGAACTTAACAGGATTAAAAGTAAAAAAAGTTAATATAAATGTGCACGGAGTGAGAGTATAGTTGCATTAAGGAGGTTCGCAATTTGTTAGAACAGCATACGAAAACTATTAATGGCAAAGACTTGAAAAATATGTTTATTTCAGGTGCCAATAATTTAGAAAATAATAAAGATCATGTTAATCAATTGAATGTGTTTCCGGTTCCTGATGGTGATACAGGAACAAATATGTCGTTAACTATGAATTCGGCTGTTAGAGAAATCAATGATTCTGAAGAAAATAGTGCATATATAATAGCAGAGTTAGCAGCGAATGGATCTCTGATGGGAGCCAGAGGTAATTCAGGGGTAATATTATCCCAAATATTAAGGGGAATTTCAAAGGCATTGAAAAATGAAGAAGAGATGAATTGTCTTTCATTAGCAAAGGCGTTTATGGAGGGTTCCCATACCGCATATAAAGCTGTAATGAAACCCACGGAAGGTACTATTTTGACAGTTATTCGAGAAAGTGCCGAATACGGATTAGGAGTAGCAAAACAAAGCACAGATTTGATTTTTTTATTTAAAGAAATAGTCAGGCAGGCAAATATTACCTTAGAAAAGACTCCGGAAATGTTACCGGTTTTAAAACAAGCAAATGTGGTTGATGCGGGCGGCAAGGGGTTAATAGATATATTAAATGGGATGTTGTACTACCTTACTACTAAAGAAATAATACAAGTTGCTGAAAAGCAAATGGATGTTGCTCCTTCAAATGAAATACTTCCATTTGAAGAAGATATTAAATTTGGCTACTGTACAGAGTTTCTTATAAAAGGGAAATCAATGAACCTTGAACTTTTTAAAAAAGAAATAATGAATATGGGGGATTCACTAATTGTTGTAGGTGATGAAAGTCTGCTCAAGGTTCATATTCATACTAATAATCCGGGTCGAGTTATTGAAAAAGGAATTGAGTTTGGATATTTATCAAGTATAAAAATAGATAATATGAGAGAACAGCATCAAGAACTGTTGGTAAATGAAGAGGATAAGCACAATAGCTTGGATAATAAAAAGTTTGGTGTAGTAACTGTTGCAATAGGTACCGGAATTTCAAATATCTTCAAAGATTTAGGAGCAGATGAGGTAATTGAAGGTGGACAAACCATGAACCCTAGTACAGAGGATATTTATAAAAGTGTCCAGAAAATAAAAGCAGAAAACATTATAATATTACCAAACAATGGCAACGTCATACTTGCTGCAAGCCAAGTAAAGCATCTAACAGATAAAAGTATTATTGTGGCAAAAACAAAGACTATACCTCAAGGTATAGCGGCAATCATGGCTATTGATCCGGATAAAACTCCGGAGGAAAACGAAAAGAAAATAGAACGCGCTATAAGCGATGTTAAAACCGGACTTATTACTTATGCTGTAAGAGATTCCAATTATAATGGATTAGAGATAGAAGAAGGCAATATAATTGGGATGATTGATAACGAAATTAACTCCTATGGCGACAACATATCAACAGTTATAAATGAGATTTTGGATGCCATGGTAGATGATGATTCTTCACTTATTACAATTTATTACGGTGTAGATGTTATTAAAGATGAGGCTGAGGAGCTTCTAAAGGATTTACAGAACAAATATTTAAATTGTGATGTTGAATATCATTACGGAGGGCAACCTTTATATTACTATATATTGTCTGTTGAATAGATAGCAAAGGGTGTTTAAATGAATTGCTTATTAGAAAGCGTTCAGGTATTAAAAGGAATAGGACCGCAAAAAGCTAAACTATTGGCAAATTTAAGCATTTATACTATTGGAGATATTCTCTATTACTTTCCTAAAGAATACAAGGATAAGAGTGCTTTAGTAAAAATCAAAGATATTAAGTCAGGTTATACTTATAGTTTTATAGGAATAATAAAATCAAAACCTATTGAGACGAGAAGCAGGAAGGGTTTGCTTATAACAAGGTATTTGGTATATGATGATACTGATGAAATTGAAATTGTTTTTTATAATAATCGGTTTGCTAAGTCATTGTTTAAACCAGGTGATGAAATTGTATTTTTTGGGAAATCAGTATTTATGAACAATAAGCTCCTAGTAGAAGTCCCCGAGTATGAAAAATTAAATAATAATAATATCCATTCTATGAGAATAGTACCTGAATATTCTCTTACAAAAGGAATAAGCCATAAGGAAATGAGAAATATAGTTTATAAAGCATTAAGTTTCGTGAATAATAAACTTGCAGATATATTTCCGGATGACTTAAGAAAAAGATATAGTCTTGCGGAAATAAATTATTCAATAAACAATATTCATTTCCCTGAAACTTTTTTCGATTTAGAATCATCTAAGAAAAGGCTTAAGTTTGAAGAAATATTTATGCTTCAAACAGCTTTCCTATATTTAAAAGGCTCAAAGAACAGGGAAAAAGGTTATAGTTTCAATTCAGAAATAATAGTATATGAGTTTATAAAAAGACTTCCTTATTCCTTAACTAAAGCGCAAAACAAAGTGTTAAAAGAAATATTAGATGATATGAAAATTTCAAAACCTATGAATAGATTACTGCAGGGTGATGTAGGCTCAGGTAAGACAATAGTAGGTTTTTTAGCATTACTGAACTGTGTTGGAAGCGGTTATCAAGGAGCTATGATGGCGCCTACAGAAATTTTAGCAAATCAACACTTTGATACTATTAACAATTATGTTAGATTAAGCGGTTTAGGAAATATTAATGTAGAATTAATCACCGGTAACCAAAAAGCTAAAAAAAGAATTGAAATACTTGAGAAACTAAAGAACGGTTCAATTGATATTATTATCGGGACCCATGCATTGTTAAATGAAGAGGTTATTTTTAACAACTTAGGATTAGTTATTACTGACGAGCAACATAGATTTGGTGTGAGACAGAGAGGAATTTTTAAATCAAAAGGCAATAATCCGGATATGATAGTAATGTCTGCCACTCCAATACCTAGAACACTTTCTTTAGTTTTATATGGAGATTTAGATATTTCTGTAATAGATGAACTCCCTCCAAATAGGAAAGAAGTAGAAACCTATTATATAAGTTCAGATAAAAAAGAAAGATTGTTTAGATTTATTAAAAGACTAATAAATGAAGGAAGGCAAGCTTATTTTGTGTGTCCCTTGGTAGATGAATCTGAAAAACTTGAACTTATTTCTGCAAAAAAATACTATGATTATTTAAAGACCAGTTATTTTAAGGATTATAAAATCGGTCTTGTTTATGGAAGCATGAAAAATGACGAAAAAGATGAAATAATGAAAAGTTTTAAATCAGGAGACACTAGTATTATAGTTTCCACAACAGTTATAGAAGTTGGTATAAATATACCAAATGCTACAATTATGGTTATCGAAAATGCAGAAAGATTTGGATTAGCACAGTTGCATCAATTACGAGGAAGAGTGGGTAGAGGGAAAGAACAGTCTTATTGCATATTGGTTTCAGATACCAAATCCAAAATAGCTATTAAAAGACTTAAACTAATGACAAAAACATCTGATGGTTTTGTCATAGCCGAAAAGGATATGGAACTTAGGGGCAGCGGAGAAATCCTAGGAGTTAAACAACATGGATTGCCGGAGTTCAAACTATTAGATATATTTCGTGATCATGAAATCATAAGCGAATCAAAAGATGCTATTGATTATATATATAAAAATGATGTCATAAATAATGACGTATATAAAAAAATGCTGGACCAACTTTATATTAAGTTTCAGAGTCTAATAGATAAATTGGTTTTGAATTAGTATATAAGTAAATACCGGTGAACCTGTCACCGGTATAGGGAGAGGAGAAATTGAAGGAAGAGCTCTATGGGGAAATATAGTATATTACTATTATCCCTAATAATAGGTTTTACAATTAGATTTTTTTTATTCAGATAAATAATATGCTAAAGATTAATTATAGTTCAGGGGATTGATAGTTTGAGAGTAATAGCTGGTTTATTAAAAGGTAGAAAATTGCTAGAAATAAAAGCCCAAAATATAAGACCAACATCAGATCGGGTTAAAGAAGCGATGTTTAGTATTTTAGGTAATAGGGTCATCAATTGTAGATTTTTAGACTTATTTGCCGGTAGTGGAAGTGTTGGAATAGAAGCATATAGTCGAGGCGCTGATGAAGTTATTTTTATCGACTCAAACAAGGAAAGTATAAAAGTATTAAAGGATAATTTAACAATAACCGGGATATTAGATAGTATAGAAGTCTACAATACAGATTATTCAAATGCTATAAACAAATTAACAGAAAAAAAGAAACTATTTGATATAATATTTATAGATCCGCCATATAAAAAAGATATTGCTTATGATGCTGTAAAAAAAATATTTAAGAGCAATATATTGTCCAATTATGGTATTATTATAATTGAACAAAGTAAAAAAGATTTTGTTCATGAAAAAATAGAAGCATATGAATTAGTTAAGAGGAAAACATACGGAAATACTCTGCTTTTATTCTATTTATCTAAAGTAGTTGACAGGGAGGAATTTAATGAGAATATGTGTATATCCAGGTAGTTTTGATCCTATAACAAATGGACATTTGGATATAATTGAAAGGGCATCAGGGCTATTTGACAAACTCATTGTAGGAGTTTTAATAAATACAAGTAAATCGCCTTTATTTACGGCAGAAGAAAGAATACATTTTATAAAAAAGAGCTGCACTCATTTAGATAATATTGAGGTTGACAGCTTTGAAGGTCTTCTAATTGATTTCATGAAACAAAAAAATGCAACTACCATTATTAAAGGTTTAAGAGCTGTATCGGATTTTGAATATGAGTTTCAAATGGCTTTAATGAACAGAAAGCTTAATCCGAAAATAGAAACAATTTTTATGATGACAAATAGTGAGTATTCCTATTTAAGTTCAAGTTTAGTTAAAGAAGTGGCTAGATTTGGCGGCTGTATAAAAGGACTTATTCCAAGTGTAGTAGAAAAAGAAATTTTTAAAAAATATAATAGGAGGTAACAAGTATGGAAGTGCTTTTATTAATAGATGCACTTGAAGATATCATTGAAAAGGCATCTAATCTACCTCTATCAGCAAAAGCAGTGATAAATAAAGAAGAATTATTAGAAATTATAAAAGATATTAGAATAAAGCTGCCTGATGAGTTAAAACAAGCTCAATGGATTAAAGAGGAAAGGCAGAAAATCTTAATTGAGGCAAAGAAAGAAGCTGAAAGTATAATAAAAGAAAGCGATGAAAGAATACATAGCAGCATAGAAGAGAGAAAAAAGATTATTGAAGAAGCAGAAAGAGAAGCGGAGTTATATAAGATAGAAGCTGATAGAAAAATTAAAGAAATGATTGACGAAAGCGAAATAACAAAGCGGGCTAATGAACAAGCGAAAGAACTGATTCAGGCTGCGCAACAGGATGCAAAAAAAATTAGGCTTGGTGCAAAGGCATATGCAGATGATTTGCTTGCAGAACTGAGCAAAAGGGTTGAAAATATTTCGGTTATTATAAAAAATAATCGAGAAGAATTAAAAAATCATAAAAGATAGAATTTTTAAGCTGTTAATTCAGCTTAAATTTTTTAACAATTAAAATATAAAGTGCATTAGATAACGAAATTATAAATAAGAGTAAGAGTGATGCAAACATTAAGGTCATTGAGAGCTTTAAAATGCTTTTGCCTAAAAGATATATATGAATTGATTGATAATCATAGGTTTTGAATACCGTAGTATGTTTAAAATTCAAAAGAAGGATGGAATAAAATGAAGCAATAGCACCTTGTATAATTTTTATTCCAAGATATAAAGGGAAATTAATATCAGTGTCGTATATTATGCCCGCAACTTGAGCATTAATTGAAAAACCGCCAAATCCAATAAAAAAGCTTATCAATACAATTTTTAGCATATATGACGAATTTAAAGAGACGCATTCTTTAATCCCGTTTGTAACTTCTAATACACCAATAATAAAAACAGAAAAGATGTCAGAAGACAATTTAAATCCTAATGGAATTAAACTAAATAAATTTGTTATGATATTAATGATATTTGTTTGTTTAATAATACTTGAAATTACAGAAAAAAAGATAATATATCCTCCTATCATCAGTATTAAATTAATTGAATTAATTATAGATTCAACAAGAATTTGTCCCAGAGGTTCAATATTATTATCTTTCTTAAACAATTCGGATAGTGTTCTATTAGAATAAATTCTTATTTTATT
>JALNWH010000013.1 GCA_023230985.1 Bacillota bacterium | reverse complement strand
TGCTACCGCTAAACATCGAGAGATGCCACGACGGTTAACAGGTTTTATCGGATTAAGGTATAACCTAGTGCAGCCGGGATTACAAGCATTAAAAGCTTTAACCCTATGTTACAGGAAGCTAAAACTGGTCGAGGGGGATATTTTTTATTTGTATTTCCTTTGCATGATAGGCAGAGGATTTTTTATTGAATTATGTAATTTGGAGGTGGTAGTTATGGATTCAGGTCCGCTGCCTGATAATTTATTGAAAACTGTATACATTAATACCGGAGCCATAATTGCACCTTTTATGTTTGTGGCTCCTTAAGGGAGTGAAAGACATGGATGATTTTTTAAAGGAACTTTTAGATTGTAAGAAATATTTACAGGTAAGAAACGAATTAATCGAAATGAATATAGTTGATATAGCACAGATTTTAGAAGAATTAGACAAAGAAAAGCTGCTTATAATTTTTAGAATTCTTCCGAAAGAAATCGCTGCCGGAGTTTTTTCTCATACACCTATTGAACTCCAGCAATACATTATAGAATCTATTACAGACAAAGAAACAAGCAACATAGTCAGCAAACTATACCTTGACGATACGGTGGATTTTTTAGAAGAAATGCCATCTAATGTTGTAAAAAAAGTTTTAAAAAACACCGATGAAGAAACAAGGAAGTTGATAAATCAATTTTTGAATTATCCCGAAGATTCAGCCGGGAGCATTATGACTATTGAATTTGTGGACTTAAAAAAGCATATGACGGTGGCAGAAGCTCTTGAACATATAAGAGCTACGGGCGTTGATAAAGAAACAATAAATAATTGCTTTGTCATTGATGAAGTAAGAAGACTTGAAGGTGTTGTTTCAATAAGAAAAATAATCCTAAGTGATTCAGATGAAATAATTGATGATATTATGAATACGGATGTTTTATACGCAAATACCTTGGATGACCAGGAAAAGATAGCTTTTTTATTTAAGAAATATGATTTAACTACATTGCCCATTGTAGATAATGAGAATCGACTTGTAGGGATTGTAACAATAGATGATATAGTTGATATTATTGATGAAGAAAACACTGAAGACTTGCATAAGATGGCCGCTATCCAACCCTTGGAAGACGAATATTTAAAAACAAATGCTTTTGTTTTAGCCAAGCATAGAATAGTGTGGCTTATGGTGTTGATGCTATCTGCAACACTTACCGGGAGCATAATACAACGGTACGAAGGTATGCTTCAATCAGCAGTGATTTTAGCTACATTTATACCAATGCTTATGGATACGGGGGGTAACTCCGGTTCTCAATCCTCTACCCTTATAATCAGAGGAATGGCTTTAGGTGAGATAAGCACTTCCGATGCCTTTAAAGTATTGATTAAAGAAATTAAAGTGGGGATGATTGCCGGATCAACCTTGGCCTTTGTAAACTTTTTACGCTTAATTATTTTTAGCAAACTGGGATATCTCGTTTCGGCAACTGTGAGTTTAACCTTGCTATTCACAGTTATTATTGCAAAACTGGTAGGCGGCTTATTGCCTCTCATTGCAAAAAAAGTACACTTGGATCCGGCAATAATGGCCGGGCCCCTAATAACAACAATTGTTGATGTATTAGCCCTTGCGGTTTATTTTAATTTGGCTTCGAGATTTTTAGCTATCTGATGCGATGTTTTTCATCGCTTTTTTTTTCCAAAAAAGTGTTGCCTACATATTAGATAGATATTATCTATTGAGAGTTGTTATGAAGATAAAAATATAAAAAGTCTATTTTTGTAATATTTATTTGATACTAATTTTCAGTAAGTTTTGATATAATTGGTTCGTATACAAAAATTCTATTAAAACAATTTTGATACATAGTCGGAGGTTACGGTATATGAAAACCATAAAAAGAATTATAGTGACAATACTTATTATTTGTACCTTATTTAACATTGTATTGGCGGATACATATAAAATTATTGATAATAAGAAGTTTTTAATTAGAAATGTCTATGAAATTATAAATGACGGAGAAAATCCCGTGTATAATATTTCTATAAAGGTATTGGCGGGTGCCGAAACCGATTCACTGTATCAAAAATTATTAGATATAAAGATTGAACCCGGTGTATCATATATAGAAACGGACGATTGGGGCAACTCATATGCCAAGATTGATATTTTAACCTTGAAACCCGGAGGAAAAATCGATATTACCGTTGATAAAATTGTTGAAAACAGCGGTATCAAGTTTGATAAAAGCATATATGAAAAGGAAGCTGATTATACTGAATTCCTAAAGAATATACTAAATTATAAATACATATTGCCGGGAAAGAAGACTGAAAGCGATACATTTGAAATCAAACAAAAAGCAATGGAATTGGCTAAAACCGGCACAACCGTAGAAAAGGCCAAGAAAATATACAACTTCGTAAACCTCCATATTGACTATAATGAAAATCCTTTATATGCAAACAGGGGTGCTCTAAGCGGTTTATTGACTGGACAAGGTGTATGCGATGAATATTCATTCTTATTCACCGCACTTTGCAGGGCATCAGGTATACCCTCCAGAGTGATAGCGGGATATTGGGTAGAGGATGAAATAAGTGAGGACAGCTTTATTGATATATCGGAAGGACATTCTTGGAGTGAATTTTATCTGCCGGATGTAGGTTGGATTCCTGTAGAACCAACATTTATATACACATATAACGGAGAAAGAATTCCCGGCGATGATTATTTTGCCAATATAAACAGCAGCGATAGACATTTCATAAATAATTATATAACAAATGATTTGAAGAAAGATTTAGATGTACAATATTCCTATTACAGTGTGGAAAAAGCAAGCCTAGTACTAAGGTCTAAGGAAGAAAGTGTAAAACTATTACCCAAAGACTATACGATAAAACCGGCAATCAGGCCGAAAGACATAGATGACAATTGGGCTGCAGATTATATATCAAGTTTATATAGTGAAGGGATTGTAACTGCCAAGGCCGGTAGCCTATTTAAGCCGAATGACAAGATTACAAGAGGGGAATTTGCTGCTTTTATAGTCAATGCTTTAGATTTGCAAAAAGTTAAAGGGGCTAGCATATTTGATGATGTCTCTTTACAAACACCATATTCGGAGCATATCAATGCCGCTGCTAAAGCCGGGCTGATACAGGGCTTTTCCGGATACTATAATCCGAATAAAAATATTACCAGACAGGATATTACCGTAATAATGAAAAGGGCGATTGATTATCTAAACATAAAAAAAGATACCAAAAACATGCCTTATTATAGAGACAGCAAGGATATTTCCAATTATGCCATAGAAAGCATTAAGCTTATGTATAACCTAAATATAATGAAGGGAAGGCCGGGAAATATTTTTGCTCCAAAAGATTTTACCTCAAGAGCGGAAGCATCAAAAATAATCTGGGAATTAAGAAAGTTGATATTTGAAAAATAAAAAAGACCCTTAGGTCTTTTTATTTAATATCTTTTATTTTGTTTCATCTTTACCAATTGCCGCCTCAGCTATTGATTCCGATTCCATCATTATGCAGTTGCCATGAAAGAGGCCGCCTTCATCAATTACAATATTGCTGACAGTCATATCTCCATATAGTTTTCCGGTAGTAGTTATATGAAGTTGATTTGCCGATACCACATTGCCTTTTATTACACCTGACAGATGGATATTATCAGATTTGACATTTCCTTTTATGGTCCCTTGCTCACCCATTATTAAATTTCCGGCTAGGGAAATATCACCTTTAATCTTGCCATCAATTCTAACAGTGCCTTCGGCAGTCATGTTCCCTACAAATTCAGTATTTTTACCGATTAAAGTGTCAATTTTGTCTGTATTAATAGGGGATGCTTTTTTGCCAAAACTCAACATACATTTACCTCCTTTATTAAAAGTATCTTGCCGGGTCTACATTCTTACCATTTAACTTTATTTCGTAGTGCAAGTGAGGAGCAGTACTTCTCCCTGTGCTTCCTACCCTGGATATCTGTTGACCTCTATTAACCTTGTCACCTATTTTAACAAGCAGCTTTGAATTATGAGCATAAACGGTAATAAAGCCATAACCGTGTGAGATTATTACCATATTGCCATAACCCGATTTCCAACCTGAATATGTAACAGTGCCATCTGCCGTGGCAACTACAGGAGTCCCTGTCCTGGTGGCTATATCCACTCCTTTATGAAACTCACTGCCACGTCCGGAAAAAGGATTCTTCCTATAACCGTAGCCGGCGGTAATCTTACCTTGTACCGGTTTAATCGAAGGCTTGGCTTTAAGATAAGCCACCTTATCCTTGATAGGTGCAACCGAGTCTTCAATTAAAGTCTTTTGGCTTTTGGCTACTTTTGACAAGCTGACAAAAGAGGTTTTTAATTCAAAAATATGATCAGTATAATTTGTATTATTAGTATTTACAATAGGTTGAAAAGGTATTGTCTGGTATGTATTAGAAGACTTATCCTGTATGTTCGGAGGCGCTGCATTGTCATCATTAATACCGACTAATTCTTTAATTTCTTTTAAAGCATTTATATTGTCACATAATTGTTCCTGTATCTCCAAAGCATTATCTTCTAATCTTTCAATCTCAATTCTTTGTGAATTGTTTATGGCGGTGATTTCCTGTATACTGCACAGACTTATTTCATATTTATCTTTTAAGTTTCTATATGCCACCGTATAAGAACCGGCATATATTAATATTGCCGCCAAAGTCAGTATAGCAAATTTAGGTATCCAAGAAGTTAATCGTAGTGTCTTAACAGAGGATTCATTTTCAGGTATGTACAAAAAAGTTATATGCTTCTTTTTGTTTCTCCTGATTGCTTTTTTCAAGTATATTCACCCTTTTCACTAAGTAGTTTTAGAGTTAATACTCTTGTAACAAATTTGTAATATAAGTATATTTTAGACCATAAATCATTTAATGTACAGTAAAAAAAAGAATCTTTTTTAAAAGCTTCGAACGGGGCTTTTATTATTTTCAATTCGTCATTCCAAAGTTCCCCGCACATTTATCACCTTGAGGCCCCACTCATATTTGTCATACTAAGGCTTTAGCCTAAGGATCTTCCCCTCTAAAAAACACAATAACTTTCCCATGTAATCAAAATGTAATTTAGAAGAACAAATATGTAACTTAACTAAACAGCTTATGTAATAGGCTGGTGATATGCTTATAATAATTTTATTTTACGAATAGCTTTTAAGGCAGCGGAAAGTGGAACACCCGTCAAAATATGATATGGATATACTTGGAACGAGTGACGCGTACTATAGTATGATTCCAAAAAAAGAAGAAAATTTGAAAGGTGCATAAAAGAAAACAATTTAATATAAATTAAAAGTTAATAGGCAAACCTGATGAAAGTCAGGGGTGCAAAGCCGTTTGCTATGTAGCAAGCGATGACACAAGCCTAAACTATTTAGACTCTATAGGTAATTTCCGGTTATTTTATAGATAGTTTTGCATCTGGAAATTAAGTAAATAAACTATCTAAAATATTTTTAAAGGGGGAGATAAAATGAGGTTATTTAGAAAGGACACCGGGAGTAAAATTCTTTCATTTGTATTGATACTTGCACTAATTGCACCGCTGCTCCCACAAGGGGTCTTTGCTGCTACACCTGCCGAAAACGAATATAATGAACTGGTAGGCAGAATGAATGGAGTAAAAACAAGTATTAACGGTTTATTGGAGAACTACGAAGAAATTGACTGTGGTAATGATTACATAGTGAACGTACAAGATGAGTTAGAGGTATTTGTTTCTAATATTGAACATGATTTAGGGGTTGCGGCAGCTCTTGCAGCTGGGGCGTATAACGATTCACGTTTAAATGAAGCTTTAGCTTCCGGATCTACCAATTATAATGAAACTAATTTTCACGATGCTTTCCAAAATAAGTATGAAGCAGCAACTACATATTTAAAACAGGGAGGAATAGGAAAACAAAAATATAAGATAGTTTCTTTACAATATTTCTTTTCATATAAATCAAAGCTAAACCCCAATTATTCAGCTAGTCACGGTTTAGTAGGTATGACTGAAAATGGTAAGAAGAATATAGTAGATTTCGCAGAAAATACAATTAATAATATTGTACAGCTGCCAATAATGCTTAACATATTAAATGGCTACAAAGAAGAAGCAGAAGATATAGAAGACTATTTCTTAGACTTACCCTGTGTTTACGAAGATTGCGAAGATTTTAAAGAAATAGATTGTGTAGAGTGGACTCATAGAATTATAGTGGGAGAAGATGAGGACAGAGAAGAAGGGGTAAACAAATATAAAGCTGATTTAGCGAAGTTCAAAGAAAATATTAAAAGAGATATAAAAATTGTGGGGATATTAGCTACAGGAAATATAAGCGATCATTCAAACCTTCCTTTTGCGAATAATAATGGAAACACTTATTTTAACTATACTGAAGCAAAAACAAAATTAGATAAAATCAAGGCGGCAGTGTCTTTCCTAGAGAATGGCGGTTATACTTGTGGCTCCATATCCTTATTAAGACAATGGGATAACCAGCTTTCTTATAAATCAAGCTTTAATTCCGGGGATAATGGATATAAGGTAAGCATACCTCTAACCGGAGATTTTAAAGAAGAGAATACGAATCCGGTTTTGCCTTTAGCAGAGGCTACCTTAAGCATTCTTCATTCCGGTGTTACAAGCGATAATTTAGACATGGCTTATCAAATAAAAGTAAATGAAGTAAATAAATATATAAATGATGCAGAGAAATTAAAGGATAAGACAGTACCACCTGATGGAACATATAGCCAAGGGGAATTTGAACAGGCTATAGAAGATTTTATACTAAAATCAGAAAGAGATTTAGCAATTGCTGATATGCTTTATACAGGGGATATAGTGCAAAGCTATAGTTCAATATGGGTTCAAACTTTAGGTGACCTTAAAAAAGATTATAAAGGGAAGTCAGATTCAGAACGTCAAGCCAATGCATTAAGGTATTTTAATGAAGGCGGATATGCATATGGATATAGCCTTTTTGGGCTAGGCTACCAATTGGAATACAAATCTAATTTTCATCAAGATTATTCCAGTGGTTTATTTGGTATATTGGCTAACAAGGCTAATGTGATTACAATTATGGGAGATACGGTAGCTGCTTTAAAACTTGGTAATAAATATATGACAAAAAAGGAATTGGCAGTTTTTAAGTACGAACAATCTAAAAACAGATTATTAGCGATCAAGAATGATCCGTCTAGTTTAATAGATGCATTATTGGAGAATGATTATGAGCTAAAGCAATTAATAGATGATTTAAACATTATTCTGGGAAGCTTGGATGATATCATTTCTATAGTAGATAAACTTGATTCTTTGGGAATTGGAGCTGATATTATAGATCCAATTTTAGAAGGAGTGGGCTTGAACTATGAGACGTTGAGATCTCTCACAAGCTTAAGAGATTTACTTAATGGGATAGGTATAGATACCTCCGGTGATTTTATTATTGAAGAATCTATGACACCGGTAATAGGCGGCTTAATCGGATTTGCAATAGATGCAGCTATCGGAATCGGGGATACAGCAGTTTTGATTGGAACAGCAGAGGCCTATGATTTAGCTGCAAAAGGGTTGGATGATGCTTATAATGCACTGATGGACAATGCAGCAAAAGCAGTTTCTGATTTGTTGAAACCCATAACTAATATTATTGAGCCTATTCGGCCTTATCTCCATATGCTAAGTGCTACAATAAGCTTGTTAAATAATACTATCACTCTGGTAGAGCAAGTGACAAATCTTACCACAGATTTCTCCATAGGCGGTGTATCAGATGCCACAGGTACTTTAGCCAATTCCCTGGATGATTTGGCTAGGATTTTAGAAAGCTTTGAGGATGCCGGGACTTTTGAATTATTAAATAGGATATTGGAAAATGTTAACCTAGGTGGAACAATCTCAAATGGTGTGGCCGAATTGCTTAATCAAGTGATAAATAGAGTAATAGGACAAAATCTGGATATTTCCGGTGAGGATTTAGGATTTTTGGGAGATGCGGTGGATTATATAGTAGGTGAAGGATTAAAGAATCCTGCTGCCCTTGCTCCTGTTCTTAGAACCTCTGCGGATATTTTAAGAAGGATTGCACAGCTAGAACAAGGGATGCAGCACGCCATTGACGGAGAGTTTGAAGAAGCTTGGGCTGCATTGACTAATGATTTTGGCAGTTTATTTACAAGTACCATACAATTATGGAGGGATATCGCAGGTATATTCAATACCTCCACTACAGAAGAATTTACTGCTTTTGCAGCCGGTGCAGGTTTGGAAGAACCTGATATTGAAGGAGATGATTTATTTCTTAATTCCTTCGCAAGTTTAATGAGTGCCGAAGCAGCAGATACTTTTGAGACTCTTGCGAATCCTAAAAAAAGCTTCAGTGAAAAAACAAAAAGGATTGGAGAATTTGGAAGCTTTTTAGGTGATGTCCGGGAAATGATTAATCATCTAAGAACGCTAAGAGATGACATAAATACAGTCTGGGATTGGACAGATGACAATTTGACCCAAGAAGATGCAACGGAGTTGATGGAAGAACTAAGGGGCTATTATGTAAGCAGTATACATGGCTGTGTAAGTTCAGGCTTTCATAAACCCGTCCTAAAGACCATAATATCAAAATTAATAGATGCAGCAAATGAAATAAAAGATTTCCATTGTGTGGTAATGATTCCCAAGCATCCTGAGAAACTAAAGATTAAGGCAACTCCAAGTGAGGAAGAAGGGGTATTCTATACCTTTTCTACTAACTATGATAAATGTATAAATAGAACCGCCAAGCTATTAAAAGCTTTGAAAATCCAATTGGGATATGAAGTTATAAAACCATCTGACGGTTCATTTGAAATGGATGGCAACGAATTAATTGCCGGAGATGAATTGAAGGATGGAAAGCATAAGGTTTGTGTTTCTTATAACATATATTTCAACGGATGCTGCCATAAGTTTTTCAAAAAACTTGCAGAAAAATGTGTAAAGGTGAATGTAGGAGACAATGAAACTGAATCCTTCCCATATACTGTAACATATTATGTATATGGAGAATATGAGGAAATAGGCAGATTTGAAGGCACAGTTTCGGAGTTGGGTACAATAGTTGATGAGGAAGAAATAGAGGATAATGTACCGAAAGGATATAAAATAGATGAAATTAACTCACCTGATTTATCCTTTGAGGTGACAGAAGAAAACAATGATTTTATAGTTTACTGTGTAATAGATGAAGAGCCGGTATTAAAACACACTGTTCTCTTTAAGGATGGAGATATTACGCTATATACAAAAAAAGTAGAGCATGAGAATACAGTAGCAAGACCTAAAGATCCTAAAAAGGAAGGATGTACCTTTTTAGGATGGTATGTAGATATAGAGCTGAGTGAGGAATTTGACTTTGATACCGGTATAACAGAGGATGTAATCCTGTATGCTAAATGGGAGATAAACAAATATACAGTAACCTTTGTAGATTATGATGGTACTGTGCTTAAAAAAGAAACCGTTGAGCATGGCAAGGCTGCAACAGCACCTTCTAAGCCTTCAAGATCAGGTTATACCTTCACAGGTTGGGATAAAGGGTTTACCAATGTAACAAGTGATTTGGTAGTAACGGCAAAATATAAATCCGACGGCGGTGGTGGCAGCGGAGGTGGCAGCGGAGGCGGCGGATCCAATAGGACGAAAGAACCGGAAATAGTAGTAGTGCCGGAAGAAGAAATCCCTGCAGACCTGCCGAAACTAAATAAGGAAGAGCACTTCCAGTATATCCAAGGGTATCCTGATGGAACAGTCAGACCGGAAGGACATATAACAAGAGATGAAGTGGCAGCGGTTTTCTTTAGATTGCTGGATGCAGAATATAGAGAAAGCATAAGGACAACTGAACATAAGTTTAGTGATGTAGCACCGGAAAGATGGTCAAATACCCATATAGCTACTTTAGCTAACGGTGGAATAGTCACAGGGTATACTGATGGAACATTCAAACCTAATAACTACATTACCAGAGGAGAAATGGCAACTATTGCTTCCAGATTTGATAAATTAAGCCCCTTTGAAAAAGACAGCTTCTCAGATATCGAAGGACATTGGGCAAACAAATATATCAATTCTGCAGTGAAAAAGGGATGGATAAATGGTTATAAAGACGGGACCTTTAAACCGGATCAATATATCACACGTGCTGAATTCGTAACTTTGGTTAATAATGTACTGGAAAGACGAGTCACAAGAAGTGAGATATTGCCCAAAGCAAAACAATTCCCTGATTTATCCGAAGACAAATGGTACTATGAAGCAATGCAGGAAGCAATCAATAGCCATCACTATGAAAGGTTGGAAAATGGCTATGAGACTTGGACAGAAATATATTATCCTGAATTGGAAATGTAATAAATTTTAAAGGTAATTAAAAATGCCGGGGCGAGAATAAACTTTGCCTCGGCATTTTATTTTGAAAGGCCCAGATAACAAAACTGTTTGTAAAAAGACCTTTACATTAGAAAAATATGTGATATAATGTAATTAATTGAATAAAGTTTTGAGAATCAGCTAGTAAGCGATAATGGCAAACTCTTGGAAACAAGGGGGCGCAAAGCTAAAGGGCCTGTTAAATGGCAGCCAGCTACCGAAAGATTAGTTTTTTTATTTCCGTTTCAACTGATAACTCTCAAACGATAATGGCAAACCCTTGGAAACAAGGGGGCGCAAAGCTAAAGGGCCTGTTAAATGGCAGCCGGCTACCGAAAGGGGAAGTTAACAGTGAAAAAAATAAGGATAATATCCTTATTTATAATAGTCATAATGATTTTTAGCTCAATAAGTGTACAAGCCTCCGATATAGGTATAGATACCCAAAATGCAAAAGAGGGTATAGTTAGAGTATCTTATATCGGCACTAATAAGAAGATGAAAGTCATGGTGGAAAAAGGCTCTACAAAGTATTTTTATGATATGAAGAATGAAGAAGAGTTTTTCCCCTTACAATTTGGACAAGGCAGTTATACCGTTGCAGTATTGGAAAACATCTCCGGTAATGAATATAAAGTGTTGACGAAGAAGAGTTTTAAAGCAGATATTACAGAGAAGAACCTGGTATACTTAAAATCCGCACAACCTATTTTATGGGATGAAGACGATGAAGCAATAAAATTGGCAAATGAATTGACAAAAGGCGTAGAAGAGGACGAAGAAATTGTACAAGCTATATATGATTATATTGTAAATAATATCAATTACGATTACACAAAAATAAGCGGGCTAAGTAATGATTATATCCCTGAAATAGACAAGATTCTTGAAGAAGGCAGCGGTATCTGCTACGATTATTCGGTTTTATTTGCAGCAATGCTGAGGAGTCAAGGTGTAGCTACAAAGCTGATAAAAGGCTACAAAAACGATATAGAATCTTATCATGCTTGGAATGAAGTTTATTTGAATGGCAACTGGAAGATAGTAGATACAACCTATGATGCTTGGGCATTAAAGCATAGGACAAGCCATAACATATATAAAAATAAGAATGAATACAAAACCCAAAAGGAATATTAAATAAAAAAGCCCCTAACCGGGCTTTTTTTATTTAAAATGTTACAGTTCGCACCTTAACTATTTCTGATAAGTAGCTTATTATATTTAATAATCTCAATAAGAATATAGATATATATACAATGCCTTAACAATAACTTTAAAGCAGCGGAATTATAAATCCAAAACCACTTCTATTGTAATATAAAAACAGCTAATATATAATTAGTGAGGGTTGATGTTTTTGTAATTTTATAGAAAGGTTTTATTTTTATGAGAACATTTATAGGTATTAATCTTGACACATCAGTGAAGGAGAGTATTAAAGCAATACAATCCACAGTAAAAAGAAATGCAGACAGAGGAAGATATAAATATATAGATAATTTTCATATAACTCTTAAGTTTTTGGGAGAAATAGAACAAGGTGATGTTTCTAAGGTAAATAAAGTTTTGGGACAAATAGCGGCAATCCATGAAGTCTTTAGTTTAGAGATCAATAAGGTTGGATTTTTTAAAGGGCGAGGAAGTATACATGCACTATGGCTTGGAATGGTTTATGACAATAATCCTCTTATAAGTTTATATAGTTCAATAGAGAAAGGTTTGATAGATGAAGGTTTTAAAAAAGATAATAGACCATATGCACCTCATATAACCATTGCTCAGGATTTAGTTCTAAATACAGATTTCAATGTTCTTAAAGATAGGCTGGATTTAAGCATAATACCTCCGATTAATGTGAAGTCGGTTTTATTGATAAAAAGCGAGCAAATAAGGGGAAAAAGAATATATACTCCCGTTTCAACTTTTAGTTTTAAGAATTTTTAAAAGATGTTAATTTGCTTTGTATCGTTCAAAGTAAATTTACTATATAAATATTCTATTATAAAAATAAAATATATAAATTTAAAGGAGTTGGAATCTAATGGGACATATACTTTTAGACGGAGAGCACCTGACGATTGAAAACGTAGTGGATGTTACAAGAAACGGTTTTAAGGTAAGTCTTTCAGAAGAAGCGAAGCTAAAAATTCAAAGGTCAAGAGATTATGTAGATGAACTGGTTGATAAGGGCGCGGTTGTTTATGGTATTACAACAGGTTTCGGTAAGTTTAGCGATACTTTTATTTCTAAAGAAGATACGGAAGCCCTTCAAAGAAATCTTATCGTAAGTCACTCCTGTGCATTGGGAGAGCCCCTGCCTGAAGAAACCGTAAGAGGTGTTATGCTTTTAAGAGCCAATGCGTTGGCAAAAGGGTTTTCCGGTATTAGACTGGGGACGGTCAATATACTTATAGATATGCTGAATAAAGGGGTGCATCCGATTATTAGGGAAAAAGGTTCCTTAGGAGCCAGCGGTGATTTAGCTCCATTGGCAAATATGGTATTGGTTATGCTTGGAGAAGGAGAGGCTATATATAAAGGTATAAGAATGCCGGGGAAAGAAGCCATGGCAAAGGCCGGGATAGAGCCGGTGATTCTTACATCCAAAGAAGGCCTTGCACTAATAAACGGGACACCTGTTATGATGGCTATCGGAGTATTAACTTTATATGATGCATTAAACTTAATGAAAACGTCGGATATAATATCGGCTATGACATTAGAAGCATTAACGGGAATAAAAGATGCTTTTGATGATATAGTTCACAAGGCAAGAGGTCAGATAGGAGAGATTATATCTGCTGAAAATATATTAAGAATAATAGAAGGAAGCAGTCTAATAACATCCCAAGGGGAAAAGAGAGTACAAGATGCATATTCTCTAAGGTGTATACCTCAAATACACGGTGCAAGCAGGGATGCTATAAACTATGTTAAAGATATTATCTCTATAGAATTAAATGCCGCAACAGACAATCCTTTAATCTTCCCCGATGATGATAAAGTTATTTCCGGGGGAAACTTTCACGGTCAACCCATAGCCTTGGCAATGGATTTTCTGGGTATTGCTTTATCTGAATTGGCGAATGTCTCCGAAAGAAGGATAGAAAGATTGGTAAATCCGCAGCTTAATGATTTACCCGCCTTTTTAACCAAGAACGGAGGTTTGAATTCCGGTTTTATGATCACTCAATATTCTGCGGCTTCTATGGTTTCAGAAAATAAGGTTCTTGCTCACCCTGCCAGTGTAGATTCCATACCCTCATCAGCTAATCAGGAAGACCATGTGAGTATGGGGACTACGGCGGCGAGGAAGGCAAGGCTTATTATAGATAATGTGCAAAAAGTTTTGGCAATAGAAGCTTTTGCCGCTTCACAGGCTATAAGCTTTAGGGGTAACCCGGTTTTAGGTGCAGGTACCAAAAAGGCTTATGAAGAAATAAGAAAGTATGTACCGCCGGTAGAGGAAGACAGGATAATGTATATTGATATTGAAAAGCTGGATGAAATGGTTAAGGAAGAAATATTTGTTAAGGTCGTTGAAGAACAAATAGGTCAGTTGAAATGAGGAGGTAAATATGGGTTTAATTATTAAAAACGCATCTTATATTGTGACATGCACGGATTCAATATTAGACGGTGTTATTGAAAACGGATATATTATCATTAAGGACGGACTGATTAAAAGTATAGGCACGGGGGTAATACCTGACTGCCTATGTGATAAAAATATAGAAATCATTGACGCCAAGGGAAAGACAGTTACACCCGGGCTTGTAGACTGTCACACCCATTTAGTTCATGGAGGCTCAAGAGAAAATGAACTTCCCATGAAGCTTTCCGGGGTACCTTATATAAAGATATTGGAATCAGGCGGCGGAATACTGAGTACCGTTCGGGCTACAAGAGAATTATCCAAGGAACAGCTTAAGGATAAAGCAAGGAAGAGCCTGGATCAAATGCTTATTCACGGAACTACGACAGTAGAGGCCAAATCCGGATACGGATTGGATTTTGATTCGGAAATAAAGTGTCTGGAAGCTGCTAAGGAACTAAATATAGAGCATCCTGTTGATATTGTTTCAACATATATGGGGGCTCATGCTATCCCTCCGGAGTTTAAGGGGAATAATAAAGGTTATGCGGATTTTATGATCAAGGATGTTATGCCATATATTAAAGAAAACGGACTTGCAGAATTTGCAGATATATTTTGCGAAGACGGTGTATTTTCTGTAGCAGAATCGGAATATATTATGAAAAAATCCAAAGAATTAGGCTTTAAGTTAAAAATCCATGCTGATGAAATAGTTCCTTTGGGTGGCGGAGAACTTGCCGCCAAGATGGGGGCCATATCGGCGGAGCATCTATTGGCGGTATCGGAACAAGGGATTAATGATATGGCAGATGCAAATGTAACAGCAGTGCTTCTTCCGGGAACTTCATTTTATTTGATGACAGGGAAATTTGCACCGGCGAGAAAAATGATAGAAAATGGTGTTAGGGTTGCAATTTCAACAGACTATAATCCGGGGACCTGTCCTACGGAAAACCTGCAAACTATAATGACTTTTGCATGTTTTGGCATGAAAATGACTCCTTTGGAGATAATAAAAGGCATGACTATAAATGCCGCTTATGCTATAGGCAGAGAGAATGAGATTGGCTCTATTGAGATTGGCAAGAAAGCGGATTTAGTAATATTTGATAGCCCTAATGTTAACTATATAGTATATCATTTTGGAATTAACCATGTAGATAAAGTAGTAAAAGGCGGAAAAATAGTTGCCAATAACGGAATATTAAAGTAAACTACTTTTATATTATTCACTTTTTGTAGGAAGGAGGGAATGTATTGGATCTAATAAATATGAGTTTAAAACAATATAATGAACTTTTGGGGAGTGAAGAACCGGCACCCGGCGGGGGAAGTACAGCCGCATTAGCAGGAGTATTGGCTGCATCCTTAACTATGATGGTTGTAAGTCTATCTATAGGTAAAAAATCTTTTGATTCACTTGATGAAAATATAAAATCAAAATTCTTGGATGAGTATAATAATATAAAAAGTATAAGAGAAGATCTATATAAGCTTACGGATGAAGATACAAAGGCTTTTAATAAATTCATGGAAACGATTAGATTGCCAAAGGATACGGAACAAAACATAGAAATAAGAAATAAAAAGATAGAAGAGGCAAGTATTTATACTTTGAATGTACCGTTGACTACGGCGGAGAAATGTCATGCAATACTGATGAATCAAAAATACATAGCTTTATATGGTAATAAAAATGCCGTATCCGATGTAGGCGTTGGATGTCTTTTGGCTTTAGCCGGCTTAGAAGGTGCGTTGCTTAATGTAAATATAAATCTGCCTACCATAAAAGACGAAACTACCAAAGATAATGCTATAGAAAGAAGCAAACAACTGCTGGAAGAAGCAAAGACATTGCATAGAAAGACGATGGAGGCAGTAAATAACAGAATAGGATGATTAATGTGATAACAAAAGAGGATATAGACAGGATAAATTTTCTATATAAAAAATCAAAATCAGAAGAATTGGAAGAAGAAGAAAAATCGGAACAACAAAAATTACGAAAAAAGTATATAGACTGGATTAGATTTCAAGTAAAGAGTCAATTAGGCACAGTTGAAATACAAAACAATGATAGTAATCAAAGTAATTAAAGTCGGATTATAATTTTTTGTTCTAATAAAATGTATGCTATTAACTGAACAATATAATTTATACTTTTTAAATAGGAAATTGGAGGTATAAAAAATGGCTGATGTTCAATTAGTGATATTTAATCTGGGTAACGAAGAATACGCTGTAAATATAATGCAGGTTAAGGAAATAGTTAATTATTTAGAACCTGTGAAGGTTCCTAACACTCCGGAATTCATTGAAGGAATAATTAATCTCAGGGGCGAGATAATCCCAATAATTAACTTAAAGAAACGTTTTAATATAGCCGATAATGATTTAAGAGAGCAGACTAGAATAATGGTAATGAGTATTGATTCAAAGAAAATAGGTTTTATTGTGGATGATGCTTCCGAAGTAATAAGTATTAGCGAGGAAAGCATAGAACCGGCACCCGATATAGTAGCGGGTATTGATAGAAAATACATAACGGGAATAGGTAAAGCACAGGACAGAATACTTATTATTTTGGAATTGGACAAGTTATTCAGCGAAAATGAATATGAGGCTTTAGAAACAATTGAATAATATTTAAACAATCTAAGCTTATGAGGGAGAACATAAACATGGAAAAATTAACAAAAATAATTAATAGAACAATAAAAGCAATAGAAAATAGCCAAAATCAAATCTTTGATATTGTAGAAGAGTCAAGAAAACAGTGCAAAGTTATTGAACAGGAGCTTGGTGAAATACAAGCTAAAACAATAGAGATTATTAAACTGGTGGAAGAACTTGAAAAAATGGAAAGAGATAGCAGATATAGGCTTATGGTTGTTAATAAAAGTTTTAAAAACTATTCGGAAAATGAAATAAAGGAAGCTTATGAGAAAGCAAAAGAGCTGCAATTACAATTGCTTTTGAAAAAGAATGAGGAACAGATTTTTATAAAAAGACGTAATGAACTTGAATCCAGATTAAAAATAGCAAAGGAAACCCTGAAAAAAGCAGAAAAATTGGTTTCACAGATTGGGGTGGTTTTAGGTTATTTAAGCGGAGACTTGCAGGATGTAAATGTTAAACTGGAAGATATAAAGGAGAAGCAATATCTGGGTATCAAGGTGATTAAAGCACAAGAAGAAGAAAGGTATAGGTTGACAAGGGAAATACATGACGGTCCTGCACAGGTTTTGGCCAATGTAATACTAAAGTCTGAGTTATGCGAGAAGCTGATAGATATTGATAAAGAAAAGGCAAAACAAGAGTTGAATATTATAAAAGATACAATGCGCTCAAGTTTGAAAGATGTTAGAAAGATGATATATGATTTGAGACCTATGTCTCTTGATGATTTAGGATTAGTGCCGACAGTAGAGCAACTTGTTGATAAGTTCAGTAAGGACACAGGGATTTTTGCTGAGTTTAAAATTTTCGGCATAGCTGAAAAATTAATACCGGCTATTGAACTTACCATATTTAGGATAGTGCAGGAGGCATTAACAAATGTCATGAAACATTCAAGGGCTACAATAGTATCTGTGAAAATTGAATATTTAAAGAAAAGCATTAAATTATTTATTAGTGATAATGGTATCGGATTCGATACAAAGTTGAATAAAATGTTTAATGAGAATAACGGTTATGGTTTATTGAGTATGCAGGAAAGAGTCGAACTTTTGAACGGGAAATTTGAGATAATTTCCAAACCCAAAGAAGGGACAAGGATACAGGTGTCTATCCCAATCAACCAGTTTTAGAGATGAGGTGTGAGATGAGTAAAATAAGAATCCTTATAGCTGATGATCATTCATTGGTTAGAGAAGGTCTAACGAAGATATTGGAATTAGAAGAAGATTTTGAGATAATAGGGCAGGCTTCAAATGGCTATGAGGCAATCGAAAAAATTAAAGAGTTAAGCCCCGATGTTCTTCTTTTAGATATAAATATGCCTGTTATGGGCGGTATAGCAACTCTAAGAAAAATTAAAGAGGAAAAGTTAAAAATAAAGACAGTGATGTTAACAATACATGAATCCAGAGAATATTTGACAGAAACTATGGAATTAGGTGCTTTAGGTTATGTTTTAAAAGACTCGGACTCTCAGTCCTTATTAAAAGCAGTAAAAGATGTATATAAGGGAGAATCATATATACAGCCAAAGCTGGCAGTTGACTTGGTAAAAGAGTATAATTTCAATAAAGCTGCCAAAACAAGGTCAAGGAGAGCAAACAACGAATTGACAAAAAGAGAATATGAAGTATTATCGCTTATCGGAGAAGGATTGAATAATAAAAAAATAGCAGAGAATTTATTTATAAGCGAAAAGACTGTGAAAAATCACGTATCCAGTATATTTAAGAAAATAAATGTTAATGATAGGACAAAGGCGGCCATTTATGCATTTAAAAATAACATAAAAGCAAACTATTAGCTTTGAGTACTTATTTTTTATTTTAAATCGGCATTTTTATAATTGCTGATTTATTTTTTTATCTATTTAAATATATATTTATATGATAAACTTAATTTAAATACCAATAGAGTTTAAACTAGGTATATAGGATATGAAAATGAATAATGTTATAATAGAATAGCGGTTAAGTGAGTTATACAGCGATAAATAGGTGGTGTTTATATGGCAGTAGGAAAGGTGTTATCTTTTGAAAGAGGTGCTGAGTTTTATTTTGATCTTAGCTTTAAGCACCAGCAAAACGGTAGCCTTAAGTCAGCACTTAGATATATAGAAAAGGCGGTAAGAATAAAACCGGATGATAGCTTAATGCAGTTTAGCTATGCGGGATTGCTTGCTGAGTTAGGATATATAGATCTTTCTTCTGAGGTTTTATTAAATATTATTAATAATTTGGATCCCGATTATGAAGAATGTTATTTTGGATTGGGCTGTAATTATTTACAGATCCAAAAGATAAAAAAGTCTGCTTATTATTTTGAAAAATATTTAAAAATAGCTCCCTTTGGTGAATTTGTTGAAGAAGCAGAAAACATTTTAGAAATGCTGAATCTTATAAAAGAAGCAAATAATAACTTAGACGATGAAGAATTAGAAAAGGTATATAAAATTGAAGAAGAAGGTATAAAAGCCCTTGAAAGGCGAGAGTATGAAAAAGCGCTGAAAGCTTTTGAAGAAGTAGTGAAAAAGCTTCCAAATGCACTTCCTGCCAAGAATAATTTATCTCTTTCATATTTTTACTTAGGTGAAGTAGAAAAAGCCATAAAAATGGCAATGGAAGTTATAAAATTTCAACCGCTTAATATACACGCAAATTGCAATTTGTGTATTTACTACAATAATCTGGGGATAAAGAATTTGGCTGAAAGGCAAATAAGGATAATCAGAAAACTAAAAGCAGATAACGAAGAATATGCTTATAAAGTTGCTGATACATTAGGTTGTTTAAACAAACACAAGGAGGCTTACCATGCTTACAGACGACTATTAAGTTTTAATGGGCAGAACCCGCAATATATTCACTACACAGCTATTGCAGCATATAATTGCAAAAAATATATGGAAGCGCTGGCTTTATGGGATAGGTTGGAAGCATTGGACAATGATAATTTTCTTAGTGATTTTTATCGTAAAGTGGTAGGGAATATAAAAGGCGGCCATACAAAACATGTTTTTTTACCTTATAATTATCAATTGCCGAAAGAGGAAATTTCAGCAAGAATAAAGAAAATTTATTATTTTGTATCATTACCGGCAGAAGACTGCAAGGCATTGCTTAAGAATGACACTGATATTTTTAGGCTATTATATTTTGCATTAATATTTGATAAATACATTTTAAAGAAGTTGATATTTAATAAAATTAAGACGGATAATTTATATGAATTAGAGTCATTAATTAGAAAATACATATTGCGTGCCGATATAGATAAAAGTATTAAACTTGAATCAATTTTCTTACTAAGCAGATTGGGTGCCAAAGAACCGTATAAGGTCTTTTTAGATGGTTCTATTGAAGAAGTAACTATAGAAGCAGAAAGCTTATTAAGAGATGAATGGAAAAAAGAGTGGGATAAGGTCAGGGATAAGGCCTTTATAATGATGAAAAACTGCTACAATACACCTTATAAGAAAATTGTAGAGGATATATGGTATGACTTTATTAAGTCTTCTTATCCCGAAGTGCCGAAGATAGGCAAGGTAGAGGTATGGGCTGCGGCTTTGGAATATGCATATTGCAAATTTTCTTGTAAAGATATAACACAAAAAAATCTGTCCGATAAATACGGTGTTTCAAAATCATCTGTCAGTGAAAAATTCAGAATAATATATGGAGTAATAGGTAATAAGTTTTGGAAACCAAGTTAGAAGATTATTAAAAAATACCTTTAAAGGATTATCCTTTAAAGGTATTTTTTTTTTAAACTTTGTCACATTATTTAAACATGTACATAATATAAGAGTGGGAAGAGTGAACAACCTATGTTAGAGCAAAGCATTTAGAGGTAAGGCAATCGCAGGGGGTGTAATTTCAGACATTGAGAAAAACTTTTTATTTGTAATAATATTGGCAGCAATTGCATTCGATAGTTTTGGCAAGATTTTTTTCAAGGATGTTAGTTTAAATTAGAAAAACATAGGGAGGTGTATTTATGTCATTCGGTTGCGGATGTGGCAATGTAGCAGGAGCACAAGAACAATGCGGACCGGGCGGTATTCTGGGAGCGAGAGACAAGTGCAAGCCGGGAGAACTTTCATTTTTATTATTGCTTACACTTTTCATCTTAATGGCTTCTTGTGTAACTTCAGGCATTGAGAAAAACTTTTTCTTTATAATAATACTGGCGGTAATTGCATTTGGAGGTTGTGGTAGAACATTCTTCGGGGCAAATATTTAATTCATTTTAATTAAAGGAGGTGTTTGTATGGGAATGGCACATCAAGGTTGCTGTGAGCCTACCTTAGGTACATCCGGCGCAAACTGGATTTGGATACTGGTAATTTTATTTTGCTGTGGTGCCTTTGGTAATCAAGGTATGAATTTAGGAAATATATTAGGAGGCGGCGGTATGAGAGGAGACTGCACGTGGATTTGGATTTTAATAGCTTTATATTGCTGCTGCTGCAGAGGCAGAGGATGTTAATTGAAATGCCCGGCTTATTGCCGGGCAAACTTTTTTAGATTAGCTGTAACCAAAATCATAAGAAAGAATAGAATAAAAGTAGAAACTTGTTTAGCTTTTTTACACATTATTCAATATATTCAGTTTTTATGCTTTAAAGCAAATCTATTATAGCAAGGGGGTTAAAATATGGACTATAGAAGGAATTATAATGAAGAGATTTGTTACGATGTTGATGATTTAAAAAGTAAACTGGAGGAAGAAATGCCGGGAGTAAATTTAGATGGGATAAGTCAAGAAAATGTTAAAAATATTTTGATGAATGAGATAGATAATAATCCAAATATAAGCGACAGTATAAAGGAAAAGATAAATAAAGGAGATATGGAAGGATTAAAAAAAGAATTAATAGAGCATCTGGGACAGTCAGGTAATACCGGAGATTCCGAAAAAATTAAAAACATGCTGCAGAATAATGATTATGGAGGATTACAAAATGAGCTGATGGGAATGCTCTTTAAGGGCCTTACAGGGCAAAAAAAAAATGATATAAAATATTTAACAGAAAAAAAGGCGGAGGATAGTTCAAGCAAAGCGAACCCTTTTGGAGGAATATTCGATGAAACCTTTTTAAATGTTTTTGCAAATAAATTTAATGATGGAAATAATAATGACAATCGCATTGTTTTACTTAATTCAATCAAGCCTTTTATATCTGACGGAAGGCAAAAAGTTGTAGATGAATGCATTAAGGCTGTAAATTTATTAGCCATGATAGAGAAGTTAGGATTAAAGGTAGGCAAATAAATATGGATCTATCTGATATATATACCTTTCTAAGGGGGAATCTTTCCTTAGAAGATATTTTTTTGTTAATCTTATTAATAGTTTTTATTTTTGAAAATAAATGCGATAAATTATTTATTGTTATGCTTGCTCTTATATTTATTGTAGGGCTTAAGAAGGATTTGCTTTCTACTGTCTTTAAAAGTGAATTTCTTAATCTTTTCGAGTTGTTTAAATCTTTTATTTAAATATTCCCCTTATTCAATTGCTATTGCTGAATAAAGAGTATAATACTATAATAGTATTAAGAAATTTTTAGGGGGAATATTTTTAATGGATGGTAATCTGTGGTCGCAGTTGCTTTTTATACTATTTTTAATAGGCATAAATGCATTTTTTGCTGCTTCAGAAATAGCGATACTGTCTGTGAGGCAATCAAAATTAAAACCTCTTATTGAAAAAAACAATAAGTCTGCAAATATTATTGATAAATATTTGGAAGAACCAAGTAAGCTTCTTGCAACAATTCAAGTAGGTATTACTTTGGCAGGCTTTTTTGCCAGTGCTTTAAGTGCAAAGACACTGGCAGTTCATTTTGCCATTATATTGAGAAGAACAAATATAAAATTACTTTACCAGTTTTCCGATTTATTGGCTTTTATCATTATAACTGCTATAGTGGCTTATATTACTTTGGTTTTAGGAGAGTTGGTGCCGAAGAGGATGGCATTACAAAACTCGGAGAAAATGGCTCTTTTTGTTGCTAAACCGATGGCATTTATATCAAAGCTTGCATATCCTATCGTGAAGCTTCTGACCAACACGACTAATCTTGTAATAAAGTTGATGGGCGGCTCTATTAAATACGATAGCCAACAGATAACAGAAGAAGAGATTCGGCTAATGATAAATGTTGGAGAAGAAAAAGGGGTTATACAAGAAACCGAGACGGAAATGATAAATAGCATATTTGAGTTTGATGATACTATTGTAAAAGAAGTTATGACACCGAGGACAGATATGATTGTAATCGGTATTAATGCTGAAATGGAAGAAATATTAGATGTGATAGTTGAGGAGCATTATTCCAGGATACCCGTATATATGGATACTATAGATAATATTATCGGTATTTTATATGTAAAGGACCTTTTCGGTATAATTAAAAAGGACGGAGAATTGGAAATTTCTCTAAAAGATATAATTAGAGATGCTACTTTTGTTTCGGAGTATAAAAAGATAGATGAGCTGTTTAGGGATATGCAAAAATCTAAAAATCATATAGCAATTGTTATTGATGAATACGGTGGTACCGCCGGGCTTATTACGATAGAAGATTTGTTGGAAGAGATAGTAGGAAATATTTTCGATGAATATGATGATGAAGTTTTAGAATATGAGAAAATTGATGATGATGTGTATATAGTTAACGGTATGCTTAGTTTAGACGAAGTCAATCATATTATGGAGACAGATCTTCCTGAAGAGGAATTGGAGTTTGATACTATTAGCGGAATGGTCTTGAGCTTATCCGGAAAGATGCCCGAGGTGGGGGATGAAGTGGAGTTCGACGGTATTAATTTTAAAATTGAAGAAGTAGAAGACAAGAGAATTACAAAGATTCGTATAACTAAGGAACTTATTATAGGCGAAGAATAAAATGACCTTTATGACTGTCATTCTGAACGTTAGTGAAGAATCTTAAAATCCCCGGGGATAGAAGATTTTTCGCTTTATTCCTTTAAAATTGTCAGTGTCAATATGGCACCGATAACCAGTACACTTCCAAATAATTGTGTCATATTAAGCTTTTCATTTAAAATGATGAAAGACAATAATAAAGTTAAAGGAACTTCTCCTGTGGCAACTATTGATGCAGCTTGAGAACCTATTTTCCTTATACCGGTATATAATAAAACAACAGGAAGGGTATTGGTTATTGCAGATAAAGGTACCGTAAACTTTAGCAGGCTGAAATCCAATTCATTCAATCGAGTATAAAACCCTATATTGATTAACGATATAATAACAAATACTATTATAGTACAATAAAATAATATTATTCCCGGTGAATAATCTTTTAGTTTTTTGTCTGCATAAACATTATAAAAAGCATAGGATATACTGGATAGAATACCGGCGGCTATTCCTATCATATCAACGTGGGAAAAGCTTTCCGGTGTAATATTAAGAACAAGCATGCTTCCTATAAATGTAACGATAACTGCTGAAACTTTAACCACGCTGCTCTTTCTTTTTTCAAAAATAGTGAAATACAAGGTCACAAATATAGGGTTTGTAAATAGCAATAGACAGGCGATAGATACGTTCGTTCTTTGTATAGCAATAAAGTAAAGTACAGCAACGGGAGTACTGGCAAAAAGGCCTTGCAATCCTATTGTTTTAAAATCATCTATTGAAATTTTTAATTTGTTAGAATCAGTAAGCAGATAAAAGATACCAAGGAATAATGCTTGTACAGCATTTTGCATTATAATTAAATCATATGTTTTTATTCCCGATTTAAATAAAAAAGAGCTTATAATTCCCATTAATGAGAAACACAAAGCAGATAGTATTATAAGCAAGTAACCTGTGAGCTTTTGGTTATGCTTCATTTATGTAATCACCTCGTCCAATTGCAATCTAATATATATTATCATATTTTTATACTAAAATCTCTTTTTTCAAATATATTTTAATAAATACTCTTTACCACATAACTCAGAGGGACGGTTCTTTTGGGTTATTTGGAAAACTACGACTAACTAAATAATTTAAAAGTGATACTAAGGTTGCTAACTATCCAAAATATTGTTATTTCAGTGGGTTAACAAGAAAAAGCATAAGATTATTTACATTTGTACTAAATGATATGGTCTATATCATGGACTTCATAAGTATCATTGTGTAAAAAAAATTTGCAATTGTCGATTTATGCTATTATAATCAAGTATAAATATATAACACCTCACTTTTAAAGGTTAGCAGATTTATTGCATTTATAGATTTTTTATTTTTATTTTAAGCCGCATGGAAAAGTGGGTGATCTGAATGGCTTTTCAATATTTAAATATTAATAAAAACGCTTCTATTATTCTTAGTCTTGCTGTGATATTATTTTGCGGTTTTTTACTTACGAGATTAACAAGCAAATTAAAATTACCTTATGTAACCGGATATATCATCGCCGGGATTCTAATAGGCCCGCATGTTTTAAATCTTATTCCCGAAACGATTATTGACGGGATGGATTTTGTCACGGATATTGCTTTGGCCTTTATAGCTTTTGAAGTAGGAAGATATCTAAAGTTTTCTTCATTAAAAAAGAACGGTTCACAGGTTATTATAATAACGATTTGTGAAGCATTGATAGCTGCTGTCGTTATTACCATGAGTATGATTTTTATTTTTAAATTACCTGTTTCTTTTTCTTTATTGTTAGGTGCAATTGGCTCTGCTACAGCCCCTGCTTCTACCATGATGACTATTAAGCAATATAAAGCCAAGGGGGATTTTGTAAATTTGATTGTGCAAGTGGTAGCCCTTGATGATGCTGTATCTTTAATTGCTTTTAGTATGTGTGCGGCAGTTGTTCAGGTTTTAAATGCCGGTGCATCATTAAATGTTTTTGTTTTTTTAATGCCGACTTTATTTAATATAATCGCAATAATAGTGGGTATAATTTTTGGACTTATTTTAAATAAGCTGATAAGTAGTAGAAGGTCGGAGTTTAACAGATTGATATTGGCAATAGCTATGATTTTGGCTTTAACAGGTTTTTGTTCTTTAATTGATATATCACCTTTATTATCGTGTATGGCCTTGGGGACTGCTTTTATTGATTTAAGCAATGATAAAGAATTATTCAGGCAAATAAACAGCTTTTCGCCGCCTGTTTTAACAATATTTTTTGTTTTATCCGGAATGAGGCTTGACGTTTCTTCTTTAATTTCTGCCGGTTTAATAGGAGTTTCATATTTCGCTATACGTATATTGGGTAAGTATATCGGTGCATTTATTGGTGCTGTATTGAGTAATTCTTCTATGGAAGTGCGAAAGTATTTTGGGATGACATTAATACCTCAGGCAGGAGTTTCAATAGGATTGGCAATGTTGGGACACAGAATGCTTCCGCCGGAAATAGGCTCTCTCCTTCTAACAATAATTTTATCTTCCGGGGTATTATATGAAATGATTGGTCCCGGTATGGTAAAACTTGCATTACATCTCTCAAAATCCATCAAATAACTCAGAGGGACGGTTCTTTTGAGTTTGGTGCCGGTGGCCGGATTCGAACCGGCACGGTGTTGCCACCGGTGGATTTTGAGTCCACTACGTCTGCCAATTCCATCACACCGGCACTACGTAACTAATATTATCATAGAGAATCGTAAAGTTCAATAGTATATTTAATGTGGATTTTATAATCACAGGTATGATATAATCTAATACATTGAAGTAGTATAAACAATATAGATATGGAGGATGAATATGGATCCGATTACCCATGGAATTGTAGGATTAGCCGTAGCAGCAGTTGCAGGTGAACCGGCGGCAATTACCAACCCCTATGCTATAGGATGCTTACTTGGTGCCATAGCCCCCGATGGTGATATTATTATGCAAGTAAAAGGGCACTACAGTTATTTAAAAAACCACAGAGGAGTTTCACACTCATTGCCTTTTGCATTTTTATTTGGCGGTGTGATTACTTTATTTTTATCATTGATATTTCCCGAGGCTTCGGCCATTAAACTTTTTCTATATTCTTTAGCCGGCTGTTTGTCTCATTTAATACTGGATATAACTAATTCTTACGGGGCGCAGATATTTTGGCCCTTTTTAAACAAAAAGTTTACAGCAGATTTGCTGTTGGTCTATGACCCGGTTTTGTTTTTATTATCCTTGGCTATAATTATTCCCTCATTTAGGGAAATGGTTCATCCGATTATTTCGATAACCTTATTCATAGCCTATATATTGCTCAGAAGTATTGCTAAATTTCATATAAAGAAAACCATTAAAAGAGATATGATAAAGGAAGGTGAAATAACTTTTATCAGGATTTTGCCATCTTTGGTCGGTCTATTAAAATGGCATTTCATAATTAAGTATAAAGATAAAAGAGTTGTAGGCGAGATTAATCTTTTTTCTAAAAAGTTAAGGATTATTGATGTTTTGGATAATTTGGATACCGAACTTTATAATGCCATAAAGGATACGGATATTGCCAGATTTTTTGATGAGTTTACACCTATTTCTCATATTGGTTGCAGAAAACTGGCGATTGGATATGAATACTATTTTACTGATTTGAGATATTATGCGGCGAAGGATTATCTTCATCATGCAACTGCTACCTTGGATGAGGATTTTGCATTGATTTCATCCTTATTTCAACCTTATAATAAAGATAGAAAAGTTGAGATATAAGTAAAAGCATTAATTTACAGATAAATTGTGGAACAATTAATTAAAGACTTCGTCAAATAAATGGGCTTTTGTAGACTGAATGTGGGGGGAGAATATGGACGCAATTGAAAAGCTTCTTATAATGAAAAGCAAAAAAGGCGATATTGATGCTTTTGAAGAACTCATAAAGAATTATGAGAAGAAAGCATACAATATAGCTTATCGTATTATGAATAACGAAGAAGATGCCAAGGATATGACACAAGAAGCTTTAATTAAAATATATAAATCAATAAAGAATTTTCGCCAAGAATCCACATTTTCTACATGGATATATAGAATAGTCACAAACGTCTGCCTTGATGAACTAAGAAAAAGAAAAAAATCTGAGACAATTCCTCTGGAAATAAATACTGAAGGAGAAAAAGGTACAATGCGATTTGAAATTGGTGCAGATGAGGAGACTCCTGAGGATTTATATGAACAAGTGGAGCTAAGACAAGTGATTTTCAATATGATTAATTCACTTAAGGAAGATTATAGAACAGTTATTATTCTAAGGGATATGCAAGGATTCAGTTATGAAGAGATATCAATAATATTAGGCTGTTCCCTAGGTACTATTAAATCAAGAATAAATAGAGCCCGTAATGCTCTTAAGGACAAGCTAAGACTCGGGCTGGAACTTTACGATAAAAAGAGCGTCTAATTTTTGTAAAGGAGGGAAACAGCATGGATTGTGAATTGTATAGAAATCTTCTATCATCATATATTGATAAAGATATTAATGAAATAGAT
>JALNWH010000012.1 GCA_023230985.1 Bacillota bacterium | reverse complement strand
TAATACCATCCTCTTAATTTCATTGCATCTGCAACTTTTTTGATTGAATACATATAAGCTGCAGTTCTCATAGGCACATTGTATTCTTCTTTAATATCATATATTGCATTAAAAGCATCTACCATAGCGATTTCTTCTTTTTGTTCGATTTCTTCTTCAGACCAATAGTATCCATGTAAATTTTGTACCCATTCAAAGTATGAAACTGTGACACCGCCGGCATTGGTCAGTATATCAGGTGTTAGCAACAAACCTCTGGAATTAATAACGTCATCACCTTCAGGAGTAGTAGGTCCATTTGCAGCTTCACATATTAATCTAGCCTGAATGGTTTTGGCAACGTCTCCGGTAATTTCATTTTCCAGTGCGGCAGGAACTAAAATGTCTACAGGCAATGCAAAGAATTCTTCCTTGGTTATTTCTTTTGCTCCGGGAAAACCTAAAAGTGTTCGATTCTTTTTCATATATTCTGCACATGCATATACATCTATTCCATCTTCATTATAAATTGTACCGTTCCATTCACAAACCGCTACAATTTTTCCACCAAGTTTAGCTAAGTTTATTGCAGTATGACTTCCCACATTTCCATAACCTTGCAAAGCTATGCTTGCACCTTCAAAATTTATGCCTATTTTTTTAGCAGCTTCTCTAGCAGTTACAGCAACTCCAAAACCTGTTGCAGCTGTTCTTCCTTTTGAACCGCCAAACTCAATAGGTTTACCGGTTATAACTCCTAAGGAGCTTTTGCCAGCTAGTTTATTATACTCGTCAACCATCCAAGCCATTATTTGACCATTTGTTCCTACATCCGGTGCCGGTATATCTACCTGGTCTCCAATGAGCTTGTAAATTGCATCTATGTATCCACGTGATAGTCTTTCTAATTCACCCTGTGAAAGCTTCAAGGGATCTACGATAACTCCGCCTTTACCTCCGCCATAAGGGATTCCCGTTACACAACACTTAAAAGTCATCCAAATTGATAAAGCCATTACTTCTTCTCGAGTTACACCCGGATGAAATCTAACTCCACCTTTGCCCGGGCCAACAGCATCATTATGCAAAGACCTATAACCTGTAAACACTTGTAATGAGCCATCATCCATTTTAACAGGGATAGCTACCTCTAATACTCTTAAAGGCTGCTTTAAAATATCATATACAACAGGATCCATGCCCAATTTGTCACAAGCTTCTTTAACTTGTTTTTGAGCATTTAATAGTGGGTTTAAATTATCTTTACCAGCCATTTTTTAAAAGACCTCCTAAACATATTCTATTTAAAGCGTTTTTAACGCCTTAAATTACGTAACTAAAAATATTATATAAAGTCTATATTGAAATTATTCTATAAGAAACGTCAAAATCCTTCTAATACATATAATTTTAGGTTTTTTAATTACTAAATTTGCTATTAAGTATTTTTATGAATAAATTTTATACTTCTCCCATATTTTTTCCAGTTTTGAAAAAGAATCAGAAAGGCTAGATTTTTCTTTTATCCCGACACCAACAATTAAAGCATTCAGTAGGCTTAAAGGTGCAACTAAGGAATCAACAAAGGATTCCATATTGCTTTTCGCTATTAGTGTATAATCAGAGTGGGAAGCCAAAGGTGATAATAAGCTATCGGTAATCGCCAATACCTTTGCACCTTGGGATTTAGCATAATCTAAGGCTTCTATAGTTTTTGATGAATATCTCGGGAATCCTATTCCAATTACTAAGTCATTTTTATCAACTCTAAATAAAATTTCAAAAATATCTGATATCGAATGTGTTACTGTATGTATGTTACCTCTTACTAGGTTAAGATAAAAACCTAAAAAATCAGCTAAAGCTTTTGAACTTCTTAAGGCAACTATATAAATATGGTCAGCTTCTATTATAGAGTTTACTGAGTCTTCAAATGCCTTTAGATCGGCTTCGCTCATAGTTATCCTAATATTATCCATATCAGCTTTAAGAACTCTTTTCAGGATACTTTCTTCATTTGAATAATCAGAAGTTAATTCTATCCTTTGAACTGTTGTCAGCCTTGTTCTTAATATTTCTTGTAAAACTTTTTGCATTTGAGGGTAACCTTCAAAATCCAGTACATTTGCAAACCTCACAACAGTTGACTCGCTAACACCTACCTTTTCCCCTAATTTAGCTGCAGTCATAAAAGCGGCTTTATCATAATTATTCATAATGTATTCAGCAATCATTCTTTGACCTTTACTAAGCCTTGGGAAAGAAAGTTGGATTTTTTTTATAAAATCTAAATTTTCATTCATGATTTAACCCGCCTAATCAATTAATTCCTTTTTAATGCATCTTCTCCTATTTTAAAACCCATATATAGTGCTTTTTTATTCAATTCCTCTGTGCCTTTTGGCACACGATTTAAAACTGCTTGTTCTAGTGCATTTTTTGACACTATATTAGTTAATGAAACTAAAGCTCCTAAGGCAACTATATTAGTTACAAAATGCTTGCCAATTTCATTAATAGCTGTATCTATAATAGGAACAGAATATATTTTAGTATTACTCTCTTTGTATTCAACACTATTATCTAAAATCAGTATGCCATCTTTCCTCAATCCCGGACTATACTCGTTATAAGATTTTTGTGTTAGTGACAGCAATATATCACAGCTTCTAACCTTCGGAAAATCAATTTCATCTTCAGATATTATTACTTCAGATTTACTGGCTCCCCCCCTAGCTTCCGGTCCATATGATTGCGATTGAATTGCATTTTTTCCTTCATATATAGCAGCCTCAGCAAGGATAATACCTGAAAGCAACATACCTTGACCACCGGAACCACTTAACCTAATTTCATATTTGCTCATTATTTTACTCCTTTCCAATGTTATCAATAATTTTTTGATATTCATCGGTGTACTCCGGTTCAGTAGTGTTTTTGAATTCGCCAATTATAAATTTTCCTTTTAAAGATTCCGGAGGCATCTTGGAAGCTGCAGTTACATTTATTGCATACTTTTTCTGCCATTCAAGCATATCTACAGCATCACCTTTTTTATTCTTTCTTCCATAATAAGTCGGACAATCACTTATAGCTTCAATAAGTGAAAAACCTTTATTGTTTATGCCTTTTTGAATTAATGAAATTAATAAGTTTGCATGATAGGCGGTTGCTCTAGCAACATATGTAGCACCTGCAGCAGCAGCCAATCCCGGAATATCAAAAGACTTATCTATATTACCATATGGTGCAGTTGTACCTTTATCATATTTGGGGGTAGTTGGAGAATATTGACCACCTGTCATTCCATATATATTATTGTTAAATACTATAGCTGTAATATCAATATTTCTTCTGCAAGCATGGATTAAATGATTACCACCAATTGCAGTACAATCACCATCACCTGTAATAACAATAACTGTTAGCTCAGGTTTTGCTAATTTGATACCTGTTGCAAATGCGATAGCCCTGCCGTGAGTTGTATGAAGAGTATCAAAATCTAAGTATCCTGTAGCTCTTGAAGAACAACCGATTCCCGATACAATACATATTTTATCTCTATTTAAATTAGATTTGTCCAGAGCTACTGTAATTGCTCTAGTGATTATACCATGGCCGCAACCGGGACACCAAATTTGAGGCAATTTTTTAGTTCTGAAATATTCATTAACAATTGCACTTGGCATCTTATAGCACCTCCTTAATTTTTGCAATTATTTCATCAGGGGTAATAATTTCGCCATTAACCTTATTTACTTTTTCAATTCTTGTCATACATTTGCTTATTCTTTCTACTTCTAGAGCCATTTGCCCTAGATTCATTTCAGCAACAATTATAGCTTTCACTTTTTGAGATAGTTCTTCTAATCTTTTTTCAGGAAAAGGCCATACAGTAATAGGCCTAAAAGTACCTACTTTAATCCCTTTATTTCTCATGATTTTCATAGCAGCATTTGAAGCTCTTGATACACAACCAATAGACAAAATGATTATTTCAGCATCATTTGTGTTTTTTTCTTCCCATTCAACAATTTTGTCTTTATTTTTTTCAATCTTTGCATCAAGCCTTCGTATAAGTTTATCGGATACATCCGGGTTATTACTTGGAAATCCGGTTTCGTCGTGAACTAACCCAGTTACGTGAAACCTATAACCTTCCCCATAGTCTGCCATGGGCGGTACTAAGTCTTCATCAGCCTTAAAAGGCAGATAATCCTCTTTGTTGACAAGAGGTTTTTTCCTATTAACAATATCAATTTTTGATATATCAGGTAATTCTATTTTCTCTCTCATATGCCCTATTACTTCATCTAAAAGTATTATTACCGGTGTTCTATAGGTTTCTGAAAAGTTAAAAGCTTTTATAGTTAAATCAAATGTCTCTCTAACTGAAGCAGGAGCAACAACAATAATTGGATGATCGCCATGTGTACCCCATTTAGATTGCATAATATCACCTTGTGAAGGTGATGTTGGTAATCCGGTGCTGGGTCCTCCTCTTTGAACGTCTACGATAACACAAGGTACTTCTGCAATTGCTGCATAGCCGATGTTTTCTTGTTTAAGCGAAAACCCGGGACCGGAAGTAGCAGTCATACTTTTAAGTCCGGTTAAGGAAGCACCTATTGTAGCAGCCATACTTGCTATTTCATCTTCCATTTGTATAAACTTCCCTCCAACTAAAGGGAGTTTTTCAGATGATAATTCGGCTATTTCTGTAGAAGGGGTTATCGGATAACCGGCAAAGAATCGCATTCCTGCAACTAATGCGCCTTCTACACACGCTTCATTTCCTTGCATTAAAAGTTCTTTATTTTTCATTTTTTTTCCCCCTAAGATATATTGCGTAATCGGGGCACCTTAATTCACATTGCCCGCATTCAATACACTTTTCAATATCTGCTATATCTACTTTTCCATCTTTTAATGTCAATACATTTTTCGGACAAAAACTAACACATATCCCGCATCCTTTACACCATTCCTTATTAATAACAAGTTTTTCAGTTACCTCTTCCTTATTGCTCATTTAAAGACCTCCCTCTTTTAAAATGCAATTAAAATTTCATTTTTGTTATGTAATAAAAAAAACTGCAACTTTGCCTTCATTTTCAGTATATATTATTAGTTGCATTTTTTCAATATAAATAATTTTTTTATTAAATATCATTATGAATAGTTCATTCGTATTTTATATATATTTAAATTTCTTTATTGTAGATCATTAATATTTGCAATATTCCACTTTTTCATTTTAGTAATTGTTTCATAACTTGTAAGGTCAAAAGTAATGGGAGTTACAGAAATGTAATTGTTGTATATAGAACCTACATCAGTATCAAAATTATTAAAATCCTTATTGTCTAATTCGCCGGCAAGCCAAAAATAACTTTTTCCCCTTGGGTCTAGTCTTTCAATAAAACAATTTTTATATCTTCTGACACCGAGTTTAGTTACTTTCACACCTTTAATTTCACCAATTGGGATATAAGGAATATTTATGTTCATTACTATTCCTTTTTTAATATTGTTTTCATATAATTGTTTGCATAGCTTTGCAGCAAGTTTTGCATAAGGCTCAAAGTCACATTTACCAACGGTATCCAAAGAAACTGCTATTGCAGGCACATCGTTTATCGCTCCTTCTATAGCAGCAGATACGGTTCCTGAATATAAAATATCCGTTCCCAGATTTGACCCATGATTAATACCCGATATGACCAGGTCAGGGGTTTCAGTCAATAATGAATCTATAGCGAATTTTACACAATCAGATGGAGTTCCATTAATACACCATGCATTGATGCTATCATCAAAAAAATTCACTTTTTTTGTTCGTAAAGGCTTATGCATAGTAATAGAAAGTCCGCTGGCGCTTCTTTCAGACTCAGGGGATACCAAAGTTACTGAGCCTATTTCCTTAAGATAATTTGCCAGATGATGGATACCCGGTGAATGAACCCCATCATCATTTGATAATAGAATTTTTAGCATTTTTCCTCCAAACTTATTAAAATGCCAGGTGAATTCTTATTCTCACCTGACATTTATATATTAAAAATTATACTGGGTAAGTTTTTTGAACTTTGTCAACAAGTTCACTATCTATGCTATATTTTTTTGCTTGCCTGAATTTAAAATAATTAACGGCAACCTGTGGAAATAGAGCATAAGTAAGAACATCTTCCTCTTGTTCATAATATTCTTTCATTTCTTCTTTTAATTTTTCTAATTGAGGTGGTAATAAATCCGCCGGTCTAGTTGTTACTACTTCCTCGTCACCAATTATTTTTTCCTTTATTTCTTTGCTGATAGGTACTGTAGGTTTTCCGTACATGCCCTTGACATATGCTTTTACTTCAGTAGGTATCATCTTATATCTTTCATTTAAGATTACATTGAAAACGGCTTGTGTACCTACTATTTGGCTGGTAGGTGTAACTAAAGGAGGATAGCCTAAATCTTCTCTAACTTTTGGTACTTCTTTTAGCACATCTTCAAATCTATCTAAGGCATTTTGGGCAGATAATTGGGAAAGCAAATTTGACATCATACCGCCTGGGATTTGATATGATAAAACCCTAGTATCAACATTAAAAACATTTTGGTTTAAAATGCCATTTTCTATATATTTCTCTTTAATACCTTTAAAGTATTCCGCAATTTCTGCTAAAATATTAATGTCAATGCCTGTATCGTGCTCTGTACCCATAAGTGTTGCAACAATAGGTTCAGTTGCCGGCTGTGAAGTACCTAAACCAAAAGGTGATATAGCAGTATCTATTATATCAACGCCCGCCTCTATAGCTTTTAAATAAGCCATACTTGCCATACCACTGGTATAATGGCTGTGTAATTGCACAGGTATGCTAATATTTTTCTTTACTTCTTTGATAAGATTATAAGCCATATAAGGGGTAATAATTCCTGACATGTCTTTTATACATAAAGAGTCTGCACCCATGCTTTCTATTTCTTTAGCTAACTTTACATACAACTCTATATTATGAACAGGGCTAATTGTATAAACAAACGTTCCTTGAGCATGTCCACCATATTTTTTAGTTGCTTTTATAGCTGTTTCTATATTGCGTAAATCATTAAGAGCATCAAAAATTCTTATTATATCTATTCCGTTTGATATAGATTTGTTTACAAATTCAACTAAAATATCATCAGAATAGTTCTTATAGCCTAAAATATTTTGACCTCTAAGGAGCATCTGTAATTTAGTATTTTTTAATACGGATCTGACGAATCTTATCCTTTCCCATGGGTCCTCGTTTAAAAACCTTAAACATGAATCAAAGGTTGCTCCTCCCCACATTTCCAAAGAATGATATCCGGCTTTATCCATCTTCTCTAATATAGGTAACATTTCATCAGTTCTCATTCTTGTGGCTATAATAGATTGATGCCCATCCCTTAATACCGTTTCAGTTATTTTAATCTTTGCCATAGCTGTTTTTTCCTCCTATTTATATATTCTTATTAATAGTACTTAATACAATACTTAATTTCAAGTAGAAAGTTTAGTTTTGCAACTACTACATGCATTCTTAAAATAGTCAACCAAAGAAGTAAAATATATTTTTTCATTTTTTGCTTTTTCTATAATAAAAGACTTAATATGATCAGGTAAATTCTCGGCTTTTATAGGCTTAAAGTTTAAAGCAAAAGAAAACTCCTCATTATTTCCCTTACACAAAGCAGTAATAGCGCCACTTAATTCTGCCGAATTAAGCATGGTTTTAACAATTGAAGAACCAAGTTTATCTCTTCTATTTTCTTTACTTACAAATACATCTTTTATCATACAAAAATCATTATGCCTTTCCATTACTCCATAGCCACATAACATATCATCATTTTTGCATATATAATATTCGTCTGTACCATTATTTATACTCTCGGCAAGGTCATGTTTTATAAGAAATTTAACAAGATTTTGAATATCATTCATTTCAACTTTTTTTATTATAATCATCTTTTTATCCCCTCTTACATTCTATACTAAGGTTAATAATTGCCTAAAGCAAAAAAGTATTTACTATATTTTTTAAATGATAAAATATATCTGATGACTCTACATCTTTATTATATATTAAATCCACGTGACCTAAAAGAAAATTATCGGCATAGATTTCTAAAGTTCCTGCTTTAGAATTCTTTTTAACTGGTGCCTTGGCATCTTTAGGTAAGTTTTCAACATGATCCAATTTTTCATAATCATTATCTATTTTTTTTATTGGCGCATATAAATCGTCCTTAGGAATAACTTGAATTGCTTTTTCTTTTCCTTTCAGGACATTAACATTTATTTTAATTTTGCTCTTATCAACTACTTTTATATTATCATAGTTACTGAATCCGTAATTTAAAAGTTCAGTAGAACCTTTCCAAATATCACTGCAATTCAGCACTACAGATAGAATTTGCCAACTATCTTTTGTAGCCGACGATACCAAGCATTGGCCGGCTTTTCCTGTATAACCGGTTTTAACTCCATCACCGCCCGGATACTGCCATAACATTTTATTTTTATTTTCTAAATATTTTTTCTCATTGATTAATTCACTGACAGTGTGCTTTTTTGTTTTTACAATATCGGCAAAAATTTTATTTTTTAAAGCTTCTCGTGTAATTAAAGCTAAATCATAGGATGTTGTATAATGATTATCATTAGGTAATCCATGTGGGTTCATAAAATTTGTGTTTTTCGCTCCTAATGTTTTTGCCCTATTATTCATCAATTCTGCAAAATCTTCGACACTGCCTGATATATGTTCAGCAACAGCTACTGCAGCATCATTGCCCGATCTAAGCATTACACAGTATAACAAATCACTTAATCTCATTCTCTCTCCTTCCCTTAGGTAGACAGATGAGCCTTCCTGTATTGACGCATTTCTGCTAACAGTAACTATGTCATTTAAATCACAATTTTCGATAGCTAATAAAACAGTCATTATTTTAGTAGTACTAGCCATTGGCAGTTTTAGAGCGGAATTACTGCTATACAGTATCCTTCCTGTATTAACATCCATAACAATTGACGATTTAGCACAGGGCAAATTATTTTCTGCATTTATAACTTGAAAGAAGGATATTTGAGTAATAATAATAAGAATTATAAAAAATTTTTTCATTTTTTACCTCGCTATAATCTAATATTTAAAATACTTTAGTTATTATATACAAGATAAATATAAAAATTCAAAATTTTATAAAATCACCTTACTTCCTAAATTATAGGCATAACATATTAAAGCAATTATTTATCATGCTCTAATTAATCTTGCACATTAGATATATCAGGCAAATCGCTCAATGATTTTAGACCGAAAAGCCTTAAAAAGTTTTCTGTTGTACCATATAAAATCGGTCTCCCCGGTGCTTCCATTCTCCCTACTTCTTTTATTAAATCTTTATCAATCAATCGATATAGGCAAGAATCTGATTTCACACCTCTTATTGCATCTACGTTGGCTTTAGTTGTGGGTTGTTTATAAGCAATTATTGATAAAGTTTCAAGAGAAGCTTGTGACAAACCTGCTCTTGCGCGAGGTTTAAATAATTTTTCAATATATTCATAATACTGAGGCTTTGTGGTAAATTGATAAGAACTATTTATTTCAATAATCCGTAACCCTCTTTCATCTCCTTCATATTCATCCATCATTTGATTTATAATCCTTTTAAGAGTGGTTTTGTCAATATCGAATAAAGCTGAAAGGTCTTTTAACGGCACTGAATCCCCTGATATAAACAATATGCACTCAAGAGCCGCCTTAATCTTTTTAATATTCATGCGTATACCTCACTAAAGACAATTGTTTATTATATATTTAAATAATATTTAGGTATTTGGAAGAACGCGGTTTTTCTTCAGCAAAATTTCACCAAAATTCCTGGCTTGCTTTACACAAATTTTTTTATTTTTAATTAGCTCTAAAAGAGCTAAAAACGAAATAATAATTTCCAGTTTGCTATCATAAAAGGTTATAATTTTTTCAAAGCTAGTCCATCTTTCACTTGAAATTATTTTAAAAATTTCTATAATTTTTTCATCTATTGTAAGATTATCTTTGTAAACTTTTTTGTATTCAATCTTTTTATGAATTTCACTTTTTTTAAATATATTCTGAAATTTTTCTACTAACAACCCTATTGGTATTTCATTAGGAAGTTCATAAGAATCAATTAAAGCATCAGCTAATTCGGTGCTTTTAAATAAAGACTTTAAATTATTGGAGTATTTATCTCCTAATATATCCGATAGTTCTTTAAACTTTTTATATTCTAAAAGCTTTATAACCAGTTCATCCCTTGGATCTTCCTCGTTTTCTTCTTCATTCGGCCTCTTAGGTAATAGCATTTTTGATTTTATAACCAAAAGTGTTGCAGCCATCACCAAAAATTCACTTGCTAAATCAATATCCAAACTTTTCATCAGATTGAGATACTCAATATATTGTTCTGTAATTTTTGCAATAGGGATATCATAAATATCTATTTTTGCTTTTTCAATAAGATGAAATAACAAATCGAGGGGTCCTTCAAAAACTTCTAATTTAATACTAATAGGCATCACAAATACCACTTTTCTTAATTATAATAAATAAAGACATAATTATAGAAATAGAATTACTACAGAATATATTATTTTTTGAGCATAAAAGAACATAGGGCTTAGTATATAATCAATAAAGCGCGTAAAAATCAGAATAAGTAAAACTATATATGAATATTGTTCATATTTATAAAATTTGTACTCAATCCTTTCAGGTAATAATCCTGCAAGTATTTTAGAACCATCTAACGGTGGTATAGGAATTAGGTTAAATACACCCAGCCCTATATTGATAAAATAAATATTTATTATTATTTTATCAAAAATTTCATTTTGTATATTGAATCTAGAATTAATGAATCCATATATAAATAATGCAAGCGTTGCTAATATAAAATTTATTATTGGACCTGCTATTGAAACAATTATGATTCCTCTTTTTCTATTTTTAAAATTAGCCGGATTGATAGGCACAGGTTTCGCCCATCCAAACCTAAAAATTATAAGCATTAATAATCCTATAGGATCAATGTGTGCTGCGGGATCTATAGTTAGTCTGCCATTATCCTTTGCAGTATTATCTCCCATATAATATGCTGCTAGACCATGTGCAAATTCATGGAATGAAAAACCTATAAAAACAGCAGGAATTCTATATAATAGTTCCATAAAGCTAATTCCAAACAAAATTCTCATCCTTTAAAGTTTTATATTGTGTATTATAACATAAGATTTCCATATAAAAAAGTAATGTAAATTTACATTACTTTTTTATACATGTACTTATAGTCGAAATCACTGATATATACATGTTTTTGGAAAAATATCATTCCCAACACAGTGAAGAATCTTGTTTTCCCATAATTACTGCATTACAAGGTTTATGGTAATAAATTTATTTAAACCAATATTTTATAGCTCTTAAAATGTTGTTTAAAAAATTGGCTCTCTTTATACTTTTCTCGCAGACAATATCAAAATTAGCAATATTATTGCCTTCTTTTTTCAATGTTACTCTACCGATTTTTTGGTCTTTATTTATTGGTGTATTTATAGAACCGGGTATCTCAATAATCTTTTCCACATTACTTTCTTCACCTTTTTTCAATAGTATATCTGCATTTGTACCCAATATTCCGTTGACAAAATCACTATCGCCTTTATTAATTTTTATTTTCCCAATTATATCTCCTTTTTTCCCAATGGAGTAATTCATATAATTTGCAAAACCGTAATCTATTAGTTTACGAGCCTCGGCATTTCTTGTTTTAGTATCCGGGGCACCCATGATTACACTTATAAGCCTTAAATTATTATTTTTTGCTGTAGCTGAAATACAAAATCCCGCATCTTCAGTAAAACCTGTTTTAATACCGTCTACATCTTTATAAAATCGTACCATTTTATTTTTATTAACCAATTCTCTTTTTACATCATTTTTTCTTCCCACATACACGGTCACCATATATTTAGAAATGTAATCAAAAATCTTTTCATGTTTCAATAATTCTCTCGACATAATGCAGATATCATATGCAGAAGTCACATGGTTTTCTGCATGTAAACCATGTGGATTAACAAAGTTTGTATCATTCATTTTAAGTTTCTTTGCTTTTGAATTCATGGATTTTACAAATTCTTCTTCACTTCCCGAAATGTGCTCACCTATTGCTATACTTGCATCATTTGCAGATTCTACTGCAATACCGTAAAGTAAATCTTCTACTGTTCTGGTTTCCCCTTCTTCAAGCATTAGACGTGTTCCTGTTTTCATTTTAGCTGTGTTTTTACTAATAATAACTTTATCATTAAGTGTAATCTTTCCTGATTCCAAGGCTTCCATTGCTAGTAACATAGTCATAATCTTAGTAACACTGGCCGGTTCAAGTTTTTCATGTACATTTTTTTCATAAATTAATTTCCCCATTGAAAAATCTATTAAAGCTGCTGATTTACAATTGGATACTAAGTTTTCATCACCAAATGTAAAACAATTAAAAGTTAGAGATAATACAAAAATTATAGTAAAAATAGTATGTTTTATGCGCAAAAAAATTCCTCCTATAGTTATTATAATCTTATATTTCCCTATAGGAAGAGTTGTTATTCTTATTGGATAATATCATAGATATACTTGTTTTTATTGCAGGGCTCATTTTTAAACGTATAACTATCCAGTACTAATTTTGCAGATTCATTATAGTTAGATTTATTAGTATGTAATGTACATAGAGTTTCATTTATATTTATTTCATCACCGACTTTTTTTGCTATTGTAATACCGGCTGCATAATCAATTAAATCATCTTTCTTTTTTCTGCCTGCACCAAGCATCATTGCAGCTATTCCTATTTTTTCGGCATCTATTTTTTCTACAAAACCTTTAAAATTAGATTTTATGTCAATATGATATTTAGCTTGAGGAAGTAAAGAAAAATTGTCAATAAAACTTGGATTACCATTTTGCATTATAATTAATTCTTTAAATTTATTAAGTGCAATTCCCGATGATATGGTATCTTTTAGTATCTTATATGCATTTTTAAAGTTGTTAGAAGCTCCTCCCAGAATTGCCATATAAGATGCAATTGTTAATGCTATAGCTGTTACGTCTTCCGGACCTTCACCGGATAAAACCTTTACCGCCTCTTTAACTTCATTTGCGTTTCCTATTTCATGTCCTAAAGGTTGATTCATATCTGTAATAACAGCAACAATTTTTTTGTTCAATTCTTTTCCTATGTTAATCATTACCCTTGCAAGTTCTAAGGCATCACTTAAAGATTTCATAAAAGCACCGGTGCCGACTTTAATATCTAATACAATTCCTTCTGCTCCGGAAGCAATTTTTTTACTCATTATAGAACTGGAGATTAAAGGTATGCTATCAATAGTAGCTGTTACATCCCTTAAAGCATATAGTTTTCTATCTGCAGGGGCAATATCTTCAGATTGTCCAGTTATCGCCATGCCGCATTTCTTTACATTTGAAATGAATTCTTTTCTATTTAACTTAGCTTTAAAACCTTCTATTGATTCTAGTTTGTCAATAGTTCCGCCTGTATGACCTAAGCCGCGTCCGGAGATTTTTGCCACAGGTATCCCTAAAGATGCAACAAGAGGAATAACAATTAAACTGATTTTATCCCCTACACCGCCTGTTGAATGCTTATCAACCTTTACCCCGGGTATTTCCGATAAATCAATTATATCCCCTGAATTCACTATTGACATTGTTAAATCAGCAGTTTCTTTTCTATCCAAACCTTTTAAGCATATTGCCATAAGCAAAGCAGATATTTGGTAATCAGGTATACTATTATCCATAAAACCGCTAACCAAAAAATCAATCTCTTCTTTTTGGAGCGTGCCGCCATTTCTTTTTTTTAAAATCAAATCATATACTCTCACTAAATTGCACCCCTTTATAAATTGTCTAACTAATATTATAATTAAATATTTCCTATCTCTTTTATTATTAACTTTATTAATTTAGAAAAGACATATTTCACAGTTTCAGCGGTTTTAACTACTTCGACATGGTCTAATGGTTTGTTTAAAACACCTGCAGCCATATTAGTAATGCAAGAAATACCAAGCACCTCCATACCGGCATAACTAGCTGCAATAACTTCAGGAACAGTGGACATACCAACAGCATCAGCACCTAATATTCTTGCCATCCTAATTTCAGCAGGTGTTTCATATGCAGGTCCCGTCATGGAAATATAGACTCCTTCTTTAATATCAATATCATTTTTTTCACATAAATTTTTTGTTATATTGATTAATGTTTCAGAATAAGCATAGGACATATCCGGAAATCTTGGCCCAAAAGAATCAATGTTTTTACCTATTAAAGGATTATCAAAAACAAAATTTATATGATCTTTAATTATCATTAAGTCACCCGGTTTAAAATTAGTGTTTATTCCACCGGAAGCATTTGTTATAATAATTTTATTTATTCCTATAGAATTCATAACTAAAACAGGAAAAGCTATTTCTTTCATGCTATAGCCTTCATAAAAGTGGAACCTGCCTTGCATTACGGCTACGCTGGAATTTTCAAGGTTTCCAAAAACTAATCTTCCTTTATGTCCTTTGATTGTAGAAACAGGGAAATTAGGTATATCGGAATAGTTAAGTAAAATTTTATTTTCTACTTCATCTCCTAAAGCGCCCAAGCCTGATCCTAGGATTAATCCAATTTTAGGTTTTATACTTATATTTTGATTTATATAGTTTTTTGCTTCCAATATGTTTTTATAAAATATATCTTTCATTTTTCCTCCTTTTCAAAACCACTTTGTGATACCGTTTAATCATATTTGCATTATCATTAATAATGAAGTAATTAATGTATTTTAAATATTCAACAAAAACAATAGAAATCCTTTAAATTATAGGTTTCGTGAAATAAATAAATTCCTTAAAATAAGCTATATAAGTAAATTATAAATAAGGTGTAAGGGTTTTTATAAAGATAGGTGTTATATAAGCTTCGATAAAGCTTGCTATTAGCAAAGCTGCTATAGCTACTAAGTCGTATGTTAAGTATTTCAAAATATGTTTTTTTCTATCTTCCATAAATCTTTCTCTTTTTAATCTTATCATGGCATTGCTTAGATTTATAGCTATAAATCCTGTATATACTAAAGCGGGAATATAGATTATATTTTGCGGAAGCAAAGCAACCAGTGTAAATAAAAATCCCTTTTTACCGAAGCTCTCAGTTAAAAAAGCTATAGTAAACCCTAAGCAAAATCCTCTAAAAGCAACATAAGCAAGAGTAAATATGGTTCCAATGTATCCGATACTTGTGATAAAAAGTATGATGACAGGTATTATATTATTTAATAAAGAAGTCTTGAAAATATATGTGCTATCAAAACTATAAGTAGGCGCTAATAAAAAATAATCATTAATATTAGAATTCAATATTTCTTTATTATCTTTTGGCATTAATCCAATCCAAAATGCGCCAATACATATTCCTAAAAGAATAAGTATTGTTAAAACAATGCATATAAGCGTATTATCTTTTATTTTATTAAATAAAAAAAATTTAAATCGCTTAAACAAATTGTTATACCTCCGATTTAATGTCTGATTCTTTTAAATATATGCTTGTTTTAACACTAATATTCTTTTTATAAGTTTAAACCTAAAGACAAGGCAATAGCAGTCTTTGCATCCATTATTAATCCTTCATTTAACATTGCTATTGATTCTCTGTCACTATATTTAATTACATCAATAAATTCGTCATCATCTGTTGCCAGTTTACTCTTAACTAACCCTTCAGCTTTATATACATATATTATTTCATTTGAAAAACCGGGTGATGAATAGAATTTACCCAACAATGTTAATTTGCTGGCAGTAAAACCTATTTCTTCTTGCAATTCTCTTAATGCGCATAATGAAGGCGATTCATTATATTCAAGTTTCCCAGCTGGAACTTCTAAAAGTTCCATTTCTATAGCTTTTCTATATTGTTTTACAAAGTATATTTCTTTGTTATTATTTATTGGCAAAATTGCAACTGCTCCCGGATGTCTCACGATTTCTCTTTTAGCTTTATTATTATTTGGTAATAAAACTGTTTCAACATCAAGTTTTACAACTTTTCCGGAGTAAATATTATCTCTTTTAATAGTTTTTTCATAATTATCCAACTTTCTACCTCCTGATTTATAGCATAACAATATTTTACCACTATCTAAATAAGGTTGCCAGTATACCTCGTTTATGCACATCAAATATTAATAATCTACAATAAAAAGTATAAATATATACAATGTCTGAATTGTAACATCAAATGCTATATAAATAATACTAACTGTGTTATAATAAAAAAAATAATTCAGTAGGTGGTAAAAATATGTCGTCTCACATTGAATTTTTTCTTTCGCTATTTTTCCTTATAAATACAATAATCACCATATTAATAATAATATTAGAAAGAAAACGGCCGGAAAAGACAATCGCTTGGTTATTAATTATTGTATTGTTACCGCCAGTAGGTTTAATTTTATATCTCTTCTTAGGAAGGAATTGGAAAAAACATAAGTTAAGTGACGAGATAAGCCCAATTATCAAAGAAATATTAACTTGTACTATTAATAATATAGAGTCTTCTGAATATGTTTCACTAATTCAACTTCTAAACAAAAATAGTGATTCACCTATATTCGTTAATAATGATATTACTGTATTTAAAGATGGTATAGAAAAATTTGAGGCATTAAAGTATGAACTCAAAAAAGCAAAACATCATATTCATTTAGAATATTTTATAGTAAAGGATGACATTATCGGAAATGAAATAAAAAATATACTAATAAAAAAAGCAAGAGAAGGAGTCAATGTAAGATTTATAATAGATAGAGTCGGCTCTATAAAAATAAGTAAAAACTTTATTAAGGAATTAGTTGAAGCAAATGTAGAAGTTCTTCAATATAGCTATTTCCTAGCTCCCATATTAAGAAATTTTAACACACAAATTAACTATCGCAATCATAGAAAAATAGTTGTAATAGATGGAAATACCGGGTTCATTGGTGGTTCAAATATTGGGGATGAATATTTAGGGAAAGGTAAATTAGGGTATTGGCGCGATACTCACCTTATGGTTAAAGGAGATTTTGTTTTGGGCCTTCAAGCAGTATTTTTTGATGATTATTTGACTATAAAACGTGCTAATAAAGATTATTACTTTAATGATGAAGACATAGAAGATTATTTTCCAATATCAAAAAGTTGTTCAGGAAAAATAATGCAGCTTGTAAAAAGCGGTCCTGACTCACCGTATCATTCTATATTACAAGGAATAATAAAAATGATAAGCATGGCGAAAAGTAACATTTATATAACTTCACCTTATTTTGTCCCTAATGAAAGCGTAATGGAAGCGCTAAAAGTAGCTGCTCTTGGTGGGATTGATGTTAGAATACTTTTTCCGGGAAAATATGACCATTTTATTGTACATTATGCTTCCAGAACCTATCTTTATGAACTGATAAAATGTGGGGCTAAGGTGTATTTTTATGATAAAAATAGTTTTATACATGCAAAAGTAATTACAATTGATGGCGAAGTATCTCAAGTTGGTACTGCAAATATGGATATAAGAAGTTTTGAACTTAACTATGAAATTAATGCAGTTATTTATGATAAGGACAAAACAAAAGAGTTAGATAAGTTATTTTTCGAAGATATAAAAAATAGCACACTAATTAATGCTGAATACTATGATAACCTGCCCAGATCCATCAAGTTTATAGAAGCATTAACCAGACTTTTTTCATATTTGTTATAGTTTAATGCACTAAATCTATCAAATGATTTAATTATAAAAAGCTTCTAAAATATTTAAGAAGCTTTTTATAATTAAACTATCGATATATTTGATATTAAAAGACTGAGTAAAGTAAAATATAATCTAGCTGATTTTCATTTCAAGTCTCAGTTTATCCGCAATCATAGCTATAAATTCAGAGTTTGTAGGCTTGCCCTTTTCATTATGTATAGTATAACCAAAAAGACTGTTGATTACATCAACACGGCCCCTTCCCCAAGCAACTTCAATTGCATGTCTGATAGCTCTTTCCACTCTGCTAGATGTGGTGTTGTATTTTCTCGCAATTGAAGGGTACAATTCTTTTGTTACAGCACTTAATAATTCCATATTCTTAATTACCATTGTAATTGAATCTCGTAAGTATAAATAACCCTTAATATGTGCTGGAACACCTATTTCATGGATAATATTTGTAATAGCTGTTTCTAAATCATAAGATGGTTCACGGGTAATTATTGAGGAATGATTTATTAATGTTCTTCCCTCTACTAATTTGCTAAAGATTCCCATGCTTTCTCTTATCCTTTTGGCAAATACATCCATATCAAAAGGTTTAACGACATAGTATTCTGCTCCTAGTGCCAGTGCTTTTTGCGTTATTTTGTCTTGTCCAACTGCAGATAAGACTATTATTTTAGGTGCTTTTTCTAAAGTCATTGAATTTAATCTCTCAAGAACGCCCAATCCGTCAAGATGGGGCATAATTATGTCTAATACTAATACATCCGGCGATTTTAATGAGATTAGTTCCATGGCTTCTATTCCGTCTTTTGCAATGCCAATTACTTCAAAGTCTGATTGCATATCCAAATATTCGCTAAGAACACTGCAAAAATCCTTATTATCATCTGCAATAAGTATCCTTACTTTTTCTAAATCCATAAAAATTCTCCCTTCTTTACTATTAAATACTTATTCGACATAGCAATTCCATATCCTGCTAAATCATTCCAATAATCGTTCCAAAAATATATACAAATTAAGACAAAAAAATTATTATGGGATTGTTAACAATCCCATAATAAAAAAATAGCATTCTATAAATTTTTCAGTTTTATTGTGCTATTTTGTAACAATAGTCTTCAATATCGTTAAAATTTTTGATTTCATTTAACATCCACTCTACAAATATGCCATATCCTCTCATAGGATCATTAACCAATACATGTGTAACTGAGCCAATTAACCTGCCATTTTGTATAATTGGACTGCCGGACATACCTTGTATAATGCCACCGGTTTTTTCTATAAGTTTTTCATCAGTTATTTTAATGATCATACTTTTAGAGTCAGCATTATTTTGTCTAAAAACTTTTTGAATTTCAATACTAAATTCTTCAATTTTATTATCGTTAATAGTCGTCAGTATTTTGGCCTTACCTTCTTTTACGTGACTTCCTAAGCCAATAGGTATAGTCTTGCCTTGTTTATTTATTTTCTTTGGATCAATAAATCCATATATTCCGTAAGAGGTGTTCTTTTCAATTATTCCGTATACACCATTTTTGTCGTTAAAAATTCCTATGATTTCACCGGGTGCTGATTTTTTTGCCTTTTGTATACTGATTACCTTAGATTTTAATATTCTACCGTTTTCTATATCAATCAATACTCCTGATTCTATATCAGTAATACCGTGTCCTAAAGCGGCAAATTTACCGGTTAAAGGTTCAAAAAAAGTCATAGTTCCCACACCGGCAATGCTGCTTCTGACCCATAAACCCAGCTTAAATAGTTTATCTTCTATGCTTTGTGTTGGCTTAATTGTTAATTCAAGTCTCGTTTCATTTCTTTCTATTAAAACCTTACATGTTTTATCCCTGTTTTTAAAACTATTAATAATTTCTACTATATCCGATTCAATATTTACTGTCTTACCGTTAATTTCAATTATTTTATCACCAACAATGAATCCTGCATCTAAAGCGGGACAAGTCTTTTTGCCGTTGATATCTGTTATAGTTGATAGTCCTACTACTGTTACACCTTTTGATTTTATTTTGACTCCAATAGATTCACCTGAAGGTACAACCATTATATCAGGCAGAATATTTACAGTAAGTTTTTTCATTGGTAAAAATCCAAATAGTTTCAGTTCTCCTTTTATAGATCCTGTTGTTTGAGCATTTAAAAAAGTATAGGGTGATAATAAGCTTGCTGATTTTACTTCTATACTTTTTTGATTATTTTCCAGTTTGACATTGAGTATAATATTACTGAGAAATTTTTGTTTTTCACCTTGTATCATATTAATTTCATTTGGAAAACCGATAATAGAGGAAAAAAGAAACACAATTATTAGTAAAATAAAAAAAGGAAATAGTCCTGCTAGTATTCTTTTTTTTGGTAAATCCAATCATTTCACTCTCCCGATCCCCAAGAGAGTTCATCCTTCAATTTTTTTTCTTATTATTTAATCTACCTTTTTTAAAGTCCTATTATTCTATTAAATAATTGAAAATTTATATTAATTTATAATAAAAATGTTAATAAAATAAATTCTTTCATAAAAACAGGAAAACCTCTACCTTATTTATTTTTATTAAGCAGCTCTTTAGCAAGGCTAATAGAAGATTTGCTATCTTTTCCACCATCAAGCATTTTTGCAATTTCTTCTATACGTTCATTTTTTACTATTTTTTTAATCGTCGAAAAAGTTCTATCTCCATCAATATACTTATTTACATGCAAATGATTATCTCCTAATGAGGCTATTTGAGCTAAATGAGTAATACAAATAGTTTGTTTTTTCTTAGAAATATTTTTAAGTTTTTTTGCTACAGCATTAGTTGTAATGCCACCAATTCCTGCATCAATTTCGTCAAATATTATGCAATTTACATTTTCGGCTCCTATTAAAACAGTTTTTAATGCAAGCATTATTCGCGAAACCTCTCCACCGGATGCTACTTTAATTAAAGGTCTTTCTATTTCTCCGGGATTAGCTGATAATAAAAATTCAATTTTATCAATTCCATTTTTATCAATATTGTTTTTCTTTATTTCATTTTTTACTATAAAACTGGCACCTTCCATATTTAATTCATTTAATTCGTCTTCTATTTTCTTTTCTAATTGTCTGGATATATCATTTCTTATATCAGACAATTTTGTTGCTTTTAAAAAATAGTCTTTTTTTAAGTCTTCTATTTTTTTATTAAACAATTTAACTGATTCCTTGCTATTTAGAAGCCTCTTGTATTCGTTTTCAGCATTTTCTTTAAATTCGAAAATGTTTTGTATTTGATCACCATATTTTTTTGATAATTTGTCTATTGTCGATAATCGTTCTTCGATAGCATTAATTTCATCAGTATTAAATTCTATTTCGTCTTTATATCCCATTAACAACATTTTAAGATCTTCAAGTTGATAAAGACAATTAGCTATTTGTTCTTTAAATCCATTAATTGATGGATCAATACTACATATACTGTTTATTTCACTTAAACACTGTCCTAAATTATCAAGCACACTTTTGTTATAGTCTCCGTTATAATATAATGTCTCATACACACTTGAAATCGCAGTATGTAATTTTTCTGCATTAATTAGTTTATAACGTTTATTATTTAAATTTTCTTTTTCGCCAATTTTTAAATTTGATTCTTCGATTTCGTCAATTTGAAATTTAAGCAAGTCCAGCTTTCTTTCACGCTCATGGCTTGTACCAAATAATTCTTCTAAATCTTTGTTGATTTTTTCAATTTCTTTAGTTATAATTTGTATTTCTTCTTTTAAATTAAAAAGTTCTTCCGTACCAAAGTTATCTATCAGTTTAATATGTGAGATAGGCTTAAAAAGCTGTTGATGTTCATTTTGAGCTACAATATCAATAATATACTGTGTAATATTTTTTAACATGTTTATTGTTACATTATTACCATTTATCCTTGAATAGGATCTTCCCTTTGAATTCACTTCACGCTGAATTAGTAAAATATTATCAGTCTCGGCAGTGATACCGTATACCTCTAATAATAGCTTTAGTTCATCATCATTTATTTCAAATACTCCCTCTATAATCGCATGATTTTCTCCGGACTTTATGTCTTCTTTCATAAATCTATCGCCACATAGAATACCTAATGCATCAATTATTATTGATTTCCCCGAACCTGTTTCTCCTGTAATTACATTAAGTCCTTCAATAAACTCAATTCTTTCATTTTCAAAAATAATATAATTTTTCAAATAAAGTTCATAGAGCATTAAGTTCACCTATTTCATTAGTTTTCTAAATTTCTCCATTAATATATGAACATTTTCTTCATTCCTAACAAGTATAAAAATAGTATTATCACCGGCAACAGAACCGACTATCTCTTTTAAGTCAAAAGCATCTATAGCTTCGCCCGCCGCATTAGCGGCACCGGGAAATGTTTTTATAACAATAATATTATTTGAATAGTCAATACTCAAAACTGTTTGAGTAAAGGTTTTTATTAATCTTTCTGTTAACATTGTGTTTTGCTCTTTCATTGCTGCATATTTATATCTTCCGTTTTCCGCCAAAACCTTAATAAGCCTTAACTCTTTAATATCACGTGATACGGTAGCTTGAGTTACATTAATTCCGCTTTTTTTAAGTTGTTCCGCTAATTCCTCCTGAGTTTCAATAGAATTATTCTCTATTATCTCAAGTATTTTAGAATGACGCGATATTTTCAATAGACTCCCCTCCATATTAATTTTTTCTATTAAAGGACCACCTTTCAGACATTTTTTGTCTTAAGACCTGAAAAAAATCTCTATTTTTAAGCTTAATTAAGCTAGTATAGTATTTTGATTGCCCAACAGTAACAATATCGCCGGATTTGACTTTATAACCTTGTTGCCCATCTAAGGTTAGCATTACTTCGGTATCATTCATACATACTTCTATTTGTACTATATCTTTATTTGATATAACCAAAGGTCTGGAATGAAGAATATGGGGGCATATCGGCGTAATAATCAATACTTCCAAGTCCGGGCTTACAATAGGGCCGCCTGCTGATAATGAATAAGCTGTTGAGCCTGTGGGGCTTGAAACAATAACACCATCTGCAGAATACAAATCAACAAAGCTGTCATTAATATAAATACCTAAGCTAATAATTCTTGAAAAGGGGCCTTTTGTAATTCCAACATCATTTAAAGCTATAGATTTTTCTAATTCAATACCGTCTTTTTCAACAGTAGCTACTAACATCATTCTTTTTTCTATTTCATATTCGCCGGAAATTAAATCTTCTAGAGCGGGGTACAAATTATTCTCCTCAACTTCTGTTAAAAATCCTAGATAGCCAAGGTTAACTCCAAATAAGGGCACATTATAGGGGGCGGATTGCCGTGCAATGTTAAGCAAAGTCCCATCTCCGCCAAGAACGATAATTATATCCGACTCTGAGAAAATATCATCACTTTTAAATGCTAATTCAGATTTACCCAGTTTTGAAGCAGTTCCATAGTTAAGTAAAACATCTACGTTTTTTTCTATGAACCATTTTGTAATATTTTTAGTTAATTCCAAGTTAATATCTTTTTCTAAATTTGGTATTATTCCAATTTTCATCAATTTGTAGCACCTTTCGGTTATTTTTTAATCTTATACCTGCTGTTATAATTCTATAATATACATGTAAATTTATCCACATATTTTAATAAATATTTTTTAATTGTATAAATGTGCTTCTTTTACTATATTATCAATTAATTTATCTAAATCAATAATTTTTTCAAAAGAACTGTCTTTAACTATATGAATTAAATATTCTATGTTTCCCTCAGGTCCTTTGATTGGAGAATAGGTTAGATTCTTTATTGCCAAATTAAGTTTTTCTCGTATAAACTTAGCTAGAAGCATAATTACTTCTTTATGAACTTCAGGATCTTTTATGACTCCTTTTTTACCTACCTTATCCTTCCCTGCTTCAAATTGCGGCTTTATAAGGCAAACTATCTCACCGTTATCTGCAAGTAGTTCTATTACAGACGGCAAAACCTTTGTTAAAGAAATAAAGGATACATCAATTGCGGCAAAATCAATTTTATCCCGGAACATATCCGGTGTAACATATCTTATATTAGTTTTTTCAAAAAGTATTACCCTACTATCATTTCTTAATTTCCATGCAAATTGTCCATAACCCACATCTATAGAATATATTTTAGAAACGCCATTTTGCAATAAACAATCAGTAAATCCACCTGTTGATGCTCCAATGTCTGCTGCTATTTTATTTTTCACATCAATTCTAAAATATTCAAGTGCTTTTGCAAGTTTTAAACCACCTCTGCTTACATATATAAGTTTATTATTTTTTATTTCTACATTTGAATCCTCCGTTATCATTGTACCCGCCTTATCAATGATTTGATTATCCACATAAACAATACCTGACATAATTAAAGATTTGGCTTTTGCCCGACTTTCAGCTAGTCCTTTATTAAATAATAGAACATCCAGCCTTACTTTATTTTTTTTCATAAGCTTCCCCCGATAAATCTCTGTATATATAATCTGCAATTGTATTACTATCAATTCCTGCCAACTTCAAAAGGTTTTGCTTATCGCCATGTTCCAAAATACCATTTTTGTGTGCAAATATTTTGATATTGGCATTTCTGTTTTTTAAAGAATAATACTCTAATACAGAACTACCAAACCCGCCATATAAAACATTATCTTCAACTGTATATATAGGAATATTTAAATTGAATAAATAATCTAAAAGTTCTTCATCTAAAGGTTTTAGAAATCTTGCATTTGCGATAGTCAAATCATATCCTTTTTCTTTTAGCAAATCATAAACTACAGTTGCGGCTTTTACCATAGTTCCTTCTGCAATAATGATAGCATCTCTACCTTCAGTTAATAATTCTCCTTTGCCCAAATATACAGTTTTCTCGTTTGTTGCAAATACAGCTGCCTCTCCTCTAGGATATCTTATTGCAACAGGGGTATCTAGAGTAAAGGCTAATTCCAGCATATTTTCAAGTTCTACTCCTGATTTTGGGCTCATTATAACCATATTCGGCATACTCCGAAGATAAGATATATCAAATAATCCTTGATGAGTTTCCCCATCGCTGCCTACTATACCGGCTCTATCAATTGAAAATACAACGGGTAAGTTTTGTAGGCAAACATCATGCAAAACCTGATCATAAGCCCTTTGTAAAAAAGTTGAATAAACTGCGAATACAGGCCTAAATCCACCCGCTGCCAACCCGGCACAAAATGTAACGGCATGTTGTTCAGCTATACCCACATCAAAAAATCTGGATTTGTACTTTTCAGCAAATTTTTTCAGCTCTGTGCCATCTAACATTGCTGCTGTAATAGCCAGAATTTTTTCATTGTTCTCTGCCAGTTCTATTAATTTATTGCCAAAAATAGACGAATATGTGTTGTGGTTATTATTGGACTTCTCTTCACCCGTTTCTATATAAAAAGGTCCAACCCCATGATATTTGTCAGGTTTTTCTTCCGCTACCGAGAAACCATTACCTTTTCTTGTAACTACATGTATAATTACCGGATGCTTTTTATATAGCTTTGCACTTTCCAGTATTTTTTCTATAGATTCAATATTATGGCCATCAATAGGGCCGAGGTATTTAAATCCTAATTCTTCAAACATAATACCCTTAACAATAAGGTATTTAAACCAATCCCTAAATTTAGATGCAGCTTTATATAACCCTTTGCCCAGAAGGGGGATCTTATTCAAAATGCATTCTAAATCATGCTTAACCTTAAAATAAAATCTTCCTGTCCTTAATCTTCCTAAATAACTGCTTATACTTCCCACATTTTTTGAAATAGACATTTTATTATCATTTAATACAATTATTAGATTTGTTTTCAGTTCAGCAGCATTATTTAAAGCTTCTAAGGCAATACCTGAGCCTATCGAGCCATCCCCAATTACAGCTACTACAGAATAGTCTTCATTTTTTAAATCTCTTGCTTTGGCTAATCCTAAAGCTGCTGAAATTGAGGTACTGCTGTGACCTGTATTAAAGATATCGTGTTCACTCTCTATTTTTTTTGGAAAACCGCTTATACCTTTAAATTTTCTGATACTCTTAAAGCTTTCTTTACGTTGGGTGATTATTTTATGAGTATAACACTGATGGCCAACATCCCAAATTATTTTATCTCTAGGTGAATCGAAAACACGATGCAAAGCAATTGTTAATTCAACAGTACCTAGATTAGAAGACAAATGTCCACCATTTTCTGAAACAATTTCAATAATATAATCTCTTATTTCACTGCTCAACGCATAAAGTTCTTTATAATTTAAATCCTTTAAATCTTTTGGTGAATTTATATCATTAAGTATTTTATACATAGTCAAACCGCCTTTATGTAAGAATATTTGCGACAATTATGCCTAATAATGCTCCTGCTAATACTTCTTTAGGAGTATGCCCCAATAATTCTTTTAGCTTTTCTTCGCCCAGAGGCCTGTGTTGGGCTAAGTCATTAATTATAATATTTAAAATTTTTGCTTGATTTCCTGCAGCCCTTCTAACACCCGCAGCGTCATACATTACAATAAAAGCTAAAACTAAAGAAATAGCAAAACTGGGTGATTCCCATCCATTAATTTTACCAACAGATGTAGCTAAAGACATAACGAAGGAAGTGTGCGAACTGGGCATCCCTCCGGAACCAACGAAGCGTGTCAGATCTAGTTTTTTATCTTTATATAAAGATAAGGCTATTTTTATAGTTTGTGCAATAGCCCATGCTACTAAACAAGATACAAGGACTTTATTTTGAAACATTCTAGAAAAAAAAGTCATTATAATCCCCCTTTATTATGAATCTCGCTTTACAATGTATTCGGCTAAATCAGCTAGTAACTTTGATTTGTTGCCATAAACCCTAATTAATTTCTTTGCTTCAAAAATCAAATCAAATGCATTTTTTTCTGATTGCTCCAAACCAAAATGTTTTACATATGTCGCTTTTTTATTTATTGAATCTCTTCCTATATTTTTACCTAGCTTTTTCAGGGTTCCCTTTTCATCTAATACATCATCCATTATTTGAAAAGCTCTGCCTATAAGGTGACCGAAATCTCCCATTAGTTTTATATCTTTTTCGTCTGCTTTTGCTATAATTGCCCCTGTCTCTAAAGAAGCTTTTATAAGGGCGCCTGTTTTTTTATCGTGCATTTCAATAAGCTTATCAATTGGTATCTCTTTATTTTCATAAAACAAGTCCAATGCTTGACCACCTATCATGCCGAGAACACCGGAGGCTTCGCTTATTTTAAAAGCAGCTTTTTTATATTCCTTATTATCACTATTATGAATTAAACTAAATAAAATTTCGTATGATTTATTTAGTAAAGCATCTCCGGCCAGAATTGCAAATCCATCACCAAAGATTTTATGATTTGTTAGCTTACCCCTTCTAAAGTCATCATTATCCATAGCAGGTAAATCATCATGTATTAAAGAATAAGTATGGATTAGTTCCAAACAACATGCAAAGGGTATAACCTCATTGATATTCCCGTCAAAAAGTTCACATGCCATAATAGTTATAATCGGTCTCAATCTTTTTCCACCGGCAAATAAGCTATAATTCATAGATTCATAAATTTTGGGGGTATCCGTATTGCTATATATTATTTTTTTTAAAGCATCTTCTATTATATTTTTTTTCTCATTTAGGTACTTATGTAGATTCATATTTACTCCTTGAGCCTTTCTATCGGGTTAATCTCATCATTAGAACTATCTTCTTTCATTATCATGGCTATTTTACCTTCTGCTTCTTCCAATATCTTAGCACAGTGTTGGGATAAGACTACACCGTTTTGATATGCTTCCAATGCTTCCTCAAGAGTTAAATTACCCTTTTCCAAACTGTTAACTATTCCTTCCAATTCCTCCATTGCTTTTTCAAAACTTAATTTTTTATTCATTTTTGACTCCTTTGTTTTTTAATCTAATCTGTGCTATTACATTACCATCTTTAAAAAAAACTTTGATATTATCACCGATTTCTATTTGTTCTATAGAAGTTACAAGAAAGTTCTTTTTTTCTTTTTTTACATATGCATATCCTCGTAATAAATATGACTCAGGGTTCAAAATGCCCAATTTTCCTATATATAGCTTAAGGTTTTCATTATTTCTCTTAGTATATTTTTCTATATTATAGTTTAATTTATCCTTTAAAGTTTCTATAGTTTGTCTAAAGTTAATAACTTTGGTTTCAATACTTCTAAAATATCGACTTTCGGATAAAGTTTCAAGCTTTGTTTTTTTATCCCTTAATATAGATATAATATTTAAATTCATTTGACTATCAATCTTATCAAGATAGGATTTAAGCTGTTGTTTTTCCGGAGCAATCAACTCTGCAGCCGCAGAAGGAGTAGCTGCTCTAACATCAGCAACAAAATCGGCTATGGTAAAGTCCGTTTCATGACCCACGGCAGATATTACAGGAATACAAGAATTATAAATAGCCCTTGCCACTATTTCTTCATTAAAAGCCCATAATTCCTCTATTGAACCACCGCCTCTTCCAACGATAATCGCATCATAACCGCCTATGTTATTTATATGGTTTATACCTTCAGCAATTTCTTTGGGGGCATTCTCACCTTGTACAAGAACAGGATATATTCCTATATTAATACTTGGATTACGTCTTTTTATTATTGATATTATGTCTTTTACTGCTGCTCCGGTGGGTGAAGTAACTATTGCAATGCTTTTAGGGTAAAAAGGCAATGGCATCTTTTTACTATTGTCAAATAACCCTTCCATTTGCAAACGTTCTTTTAATTGTTCAAAAGCCTTATATAAAACTCCGGTTCCTTCCGGTATAATACTTTCCGCATATAATTGATATTGGCCGCTTCTTTCGTATATGGAAAAATAACCTCTTACAACAACACCTAAACCTTCTTCCGGTTTAAATTTAATTTTTGAAAACCTACTTTTAAACATAACACACCTGATACTTGAGTGTTTATCTTTGAGTGTGAAATACATATGGCCTGAAGTGTGTATTTTTAGATTGGAAATTTCTCCATTTACATAGATACCGGATAAAAATAAATCTTTTTCTATAAGTTGTTTAATATATGCATTAGCTTCAGATACTGTAAATATTCTAGCTTTATCCATTTTACCTCCTAAAAGCCTGGAATTTTAGCATGTCCAAATAAAGAAATACCGTATTTCAAATATTATCCTTTGAATTAGCTTTGTGGTTTCTCGCAATTTCACCTAATACCCCGTTAATAAAACTCCCGGACTCATCAGTACCAAATTCTTTTCCTAATTCAACAGCTTCATTTATGGACACACTAATAGGTATATCCTCTTTATATAGTATTTCAAAGACTGCTAATTGTATTATTGCAAGATCAACCTTGGCAATTCTATTCATTTTCCAAGATTTTAAATAAAGTTCGATAATACTGTTAATATTGTTACTATTACCAATTGTACCTTTGACAAGTTCTATATAAAAATTCTTATCGTTTTCGCTTACCTTATTTAACAGAGTTCTTTCGTCATTCTTTTCATCTAACCAAAATAAACTGTCATTATCTAAAGTTTTATTTATAAACTTATCTATATCATTTTCATTTGTATAGTATATGCTGAATAATGCTTTAAAAGCGCTTCTTCTTGCTAAACGTCTGCTCATAAGTCCTCCTACTATGCTTTATTATATAATATAATAAAATGTATTATTCCATTACATATTTAAAGCAACCCTCTGAGAATATCAGAGGGTTAAACTAGTCCGTTTATTTAAATTTCATTGTTCCATCCTCTTCTTTAATGTCCTTTTCTATGTTAACACCTTGTATATGAATATTTACCTCTATCACATTTAAGCCTGTCATTGTCTCTACAGATTTTTTAACACTTTCCTGTACTTGCCATGCAATATCAGGGATTCTAACACCATATTCTACAATTACAAACAAGTCAATAGAAGTTTCTTTTTCTCCAACATCAACTTTAATACCTTTATAAGGACTTTTTTTTCCTAGTATTTCGGTAATGCTATCTGCAATACCACCACTCATTCCAACTATACCCTTTACTTCTTTGGCGGCTAATTCGGCAATAACTGCAACAACATCATCTGATATTCTGACATTACCATATTCATTGATAGTATTGTCGTTTTGCAAATTTTGCACCTCCATTTTCTATCATTTTTTCTATAAGTATTATAACAAAACAATACTATGTTTACAAACAAATCTAATCTTTCGTTACAGTCAAGTAATAGTTGGCAAACCCGCCTTTCTTATTACCCAACATACAAATACACATAATTACTTGTTCTTAATCGCATTTATTCCACATTCCGCTTGACATGGTGCCCCTATACC
>JALNWH010000011.1 GCA_023230985.1 Bacillota bacterium | reverse complement strand
CCAACATACAAACCTCCTGTTAGTTTTTTGTGCAAATTAAATTTTACAGGTATTTTTGTATGTTGGGAAGGGGTTTTCCCCTTCTTTTTATTTTTTTGTTGTTTTGCCAATTAAAATTATACTCTAACTAATCTTTCTTCATTATTTTAATATCATTTGCACCAAGCTTTGTTTTTCTCATAACTATGTCTTGGATTTGAGCTATGTTTGCAGGATTAAGTTCATTTGCTTCTACAAGTACAGTGACACTATCTTCAGTTAAAAAAACTAAAGCATCCTTAAATCCACGGGCAATTATTAAATTTTCAATAATCATCTCTTTTTCTGTTAATGAAACTATTTTAACTATTTCTTCTTGGGCAAGAGTCTTAAAGGTTTCTTCTGCTTTCTCACTTTCAATTATATTTTGCCACATATCATATTCTTTACTTCTGTTTTTATCTCTTTCCAATCTATACTCAGTAAAAAAAGTGGAACTTTCTTTACTTATATCTTGTTCTTTTTGACTCTCTATAATACTTAAGCTACCTTTGTCTTCAGAGAAATCTTCATTAAATCCTTCTATATCCAATAAAATATCTTCACTAAAACCTGTATCATAATCTTTATATTTTGTATTTACAAATGCATTATAAATATAGCCAATAAGAAACAATATTAAAACAAGAGAACATATTGAGATTACCTTTCTATTAAGTTTAAGTTTCATTGGAACACCTCCTTTATTATTTTGTTTCTAAAACTATAACTCTGTATGCCGGAATATCAAGCACAGTTTGAACAGCGTCAGTAAGCTTCTGCTTTACTTTAACGTCCTTAGCACCTTCAGCTACAACAATTATTCCTTTGATTTCCGGATTTATTTCTTTTGTTATTACTGCTTTTGAATTACTTCCTTGCTCACTTATTAAAACTGTTTTATCATTAGTACTCAACTCATTGATTACTCTAATACCTCCATCATTGTCTTTTTCATTTGTTATTTTATCATTTTTAGAACTATCCTTATCCGTTATAAACTCTTTACTGCTTTTATAGGTAATCATCACTGAGACTTTACCGGCATTGTCAATTTTGCTTAATATGTAAGATAGCTGTTTTTCCATGTTTTCTTCATAGCTGTACTGACCAATAGAATAATCATTTAAAGTATCTGCACCATTTGTTATAGAGTTATTTTCATAGTCGCTTTTATTTTTTAATGAAATATCATTAAAAAAATTAGCAACAACAACCATAGTTACCCCGGCACATAATAATATCAATAGATTTGTTAATAGCTTTTTATTGTTATGTAACTCCAGCTTTTCAAGCTTATCTTTTATCCAACCCGGTATTTTCATTTAGAATCTCCTCCGTTATCTATAGTAAATTTTATTTCAATATTTTCTTTTTCTACGGGTAATAGCTTGGTTAATAAATTTTTTAAATCTTCCACATAAGCCTTATCATTGAAATTATATTCCTTTTCGTCCTTATAAATTACTTTTTTATTGTTTGGTATATCAACTTTTTTAATTTTGTCTATAAAGTTACTATCTCGTTTATCAGGAATTATAATTAAGACATGCTCAATCATTCCTGAATAAATATCAGTTTTATTTTCCAGATCTAATTGAACTTTAATTAAATCACTGTTTATAGATAATTCCTTGGATACGGTATTTATAATAGTTTTTTCAATGTTTTTTTTATATAAGGCAAGTGTTTTTTCTTTATGGTATTTATGTAAAATTTCAACGTCCGCATTTATTGAATCAGTTTCTAGAAATGTGGCTGTTTCTATATAAATGTTTTCAAAATTACTATTTATATTATTCATATCTATTAATGGTTTAATAATAACAAGTATTATAAAAAGTCCTAAGACTACCTTTACATACTGCCTTATATTCCCCTCGGGCAATAAAACATCTGTCATTAGTAAGAAGAAGACTACAATAACTATATTCATTATCCAAGGCTTTAAAATTTCGATTAACATTTTATTTACCTCATCATAATTGAAACATTACCAATTCCCATTATTATTGTAATAGCTATAAAAAATAGAATTCCAACTGAAGCCATACAGCAAAGTAACACGAAAACAGAATTTCCAATATCATTTAGACTCTGTACCAATTCATTATCAATTATTGGTTGAATCAACGCAGCACTAAGTTTATAAGATAAGAAAATTGCCAGTATTTTTATTACCGGTAATAATACAATAAAAACCAGAATACATAAGCCGATTATGCTTATTCCATTCTTAACCATAAGGGTGCAGCCTATTACAGTATCAAAAGCTTCTGATAAAAAGTCCCCTATTATTGGGATAAAATTATCCACAGTAAACTTTGCGGTTTTTGCTATTACCCCATCCATACTGGCTGATGCTAACCCTTGTATTGAAATAATACCTGTAAAAACAGTAAGAATAATACCTAATAAAGCTATTGCTATTCCCCTTATTAAAGAAGCAAGTTTTGAAATTCTTACTTTATCTGAAATATTGCTTATAATTGATAAAACCGAGGAGAATATTACCATTGGTATAACTATCGTTTTTATAAAAGTTACAATTACTGTTAATGAAGTATATACAATTGGCTGAAGAAGTGAAAAAGATGTTATTCCGCCTACAGATAATAAAAGTGTTATTAAAATAGGAAGAAGGGATTGCATAAAGGTGACTGTTAGATCAATTGTTTCAAAACATGTTTTGCTTACTATACTAAAGCTTTGCATTGCTAAAATGATAATTATTATATAACAAATTCCGTAAGCTATTTTTCCTATAGATTCCCCTTGAAAACTCGTATGAAAGTTTTGAAAAACAGCACAAAATATTGACAAAATAATTATTTTCCCTAACAAACCTATATTAATGATTAACTCAGTCATAGCATAACGCCAAATATTTTTTATTAAGACTTTAAAATTGAAAACATTCTGATTGCTAAAAGATGATTTAATAAGGTTCTTTATATTTAAATCAGTTAGAATATTGTTGTTTTCTGCATTTATTCTATCAATAATATTCTGCATTTCTTGTATATCTATTGTTTCTATTTGGTCATTGATTAAACTTTCTAAACCGTCTCCATAAATAACCCCAGACGTTAGAATTATAATCAGTACAATAATTAATATTTTCTTCATTTAACTCATCCTTAAGGCATAATTCTGATTATGACATCAAACAGGGCTGCGTAAATAGGTATTGCAAGTACCATAATTAATATTTTTCCTGCAAATTCTATCTTTTTACCAATAGATACTTCTCCGGAATCCTTACAAATCTGTGCTCCAAATTCAGTAATATAAGCTATTGATACAATCTTTAATATTATCGAGAAATAGAATATTTCAATATCTGCTTTAGCTGCATAAAATTTAAGCACGGTTAAAACTGAATTCAGTTTTCCCAGTATTGATGCAAAAATAATCAATCCGGTAACAATACTTATTTGTATAGCCAATTCCGGATTATATTCTTTAACAACTATAATTAGTATTGATGAAACTATTCCTATTGCAACAATTTGCATAATATCCATAAAGCTTCACCTATAATTGAAACATCGTCCTAACAGTATCAAACAAACGGCTTATAAGACCAATAACCATCATTAAAACTACCACTAGTCCTGTCAATGTAGTCATCATTGCCATTTCATCTCTTCCCGACCTTATTAATACATTATTTAAAACTGCAATTACAATTCCTACAGCTGCTATTTTAAAAATTATGTTTACATCCATGATTACCCCTCCTATTAAATTAAAATTATATAGATAGCAATTCCTAACAAAAGTCCTAAGCTTTTATACATTTTCACATTTTTTTTCTTTTCAATTTCGGCTTCTTCTTCATGTCTATCTAACTGAGCATATACTAGAAGAAAGTGCTTTTTTTGATCCTCTGTATCAGATTTTCCAAGAACCTTGCCAAAGTTTTTTATTAGTTCAATATCTGATTTTTTAAAAAATGGCAAGTCTAAATGATTATTCATAGCACTATTCCATGCTTCTTCCATAGTGAAAAAATTTCTTTTTAATAAATTTTCAGAAACTTCATGAAAAAACGCATTCCACGGTTTATCGATTTTTGAACTTATATGGTTAAATGCATAGGGAAGCGGTGTCGAAGTAAAAACTATCTCCGTTTCAAGCAATTGAATTGAAAATCTAAAAGTCTTTAGTATTTTTATACGTATAATATATTTATTTGCCAAAAGAATCCCAATGAGGCTGCTGGATAAAATAATTATCATCCCCCCTATTAGTTTTATAAACATTTTTCTTTCACCTCATAATTGTTTTTAAATAATACATTTTTATCGTTATCATAAACGCCCTTGATCGTGCCGACTCCTTGGCTTCTATCCAATACTATAATTCTTTCAAAAATATTATTATGAACTTTTTTTAATTCAGCTTTTTTATACAAATCATCAATGTCCTTGCCATGTATAGTAGAAATCACCTTTACACCTGCATTTACTGCTTCCAGTAATGCATCAGCATCCTCAACCTTCCCTATTTCATCTGTTGCAATTATTTCAGGTGACATAGATCTAATCATAATAATAATCCCTTTGGCTTTAGGACAAGCATCCAAAACATCCGTTCTATAACCTACATCATTACGTGGTTTCCCCATGAAACAAGCAGCAATTTCCGATCTTTCATCTATAAGGCCAATTTTTTTACCTTTGAACCTAAGCCCTTGAATTCCATTGCTAAGTTGCCTAACCATATCTCTTATAAGTGTTGTTTTACCGCATTGGGGCGGAGAAATAATTATTGTATTAAAAATATTTAAATCCTCGTCAATTATATATTTGATTACTTTATCAGCTACACCTAAAATTGATCTTGCTATACGATAATTTATAAAGCTGATATCCTTTATTGTTTTAATATTCTCGTTTTCTAAAACAGTCTTACCGGTTATACCTATTCTATGACCGCCGGGAATCGTAATATAACCATTACGCAATTCTTCGTTAAAAGAATAAGCTGAAAAACTTTGAATGATTTCCGATGCACTGCTGATATCATTTTTCGTTATAAAATATGAGTAATCTATATCGGTAACCGGTTGTCCGTATTTGTTAATAAAATAATCCCAGCCATCTCCGCATATCATTAACGGTCTGCCTAATCTTAGTCTTATCTCTTCTGTTTTGTATATGATATCTTTAGTTATGCGATTGATAATAAAGCTAATATTTGGAGGCATAAAGTTTGTTATTTCTTCAATTGCTTTTATATTTTTCAAGTTTGTCCTCTCCTTAAATATATTTAATCATTATTAATAATATGACTGGTTAATAATTAAAATAACATAATTAAAACAAAAAAACTCTCGAGCAAATAAATACTCGAGAGCTAAGGTCTTTTACTATAGCAATTTATTTTTCTTTATTATTATCTCCACAATCACAATCACAATAGCATTCCTCTAATAAATCTATTACTTTATGACAATTAGGGCAAACTACTTCTTTATCGCTGTCCAAGAGGCCCTCATCTAAATAAACATATTCTTTACAATTAGGACATTCTACTTCAACATAATCATAATCATCAAAATCTTCAAAATCATCAAAGTCATCATCATATTCATCTTCAAAAAGTTCGTCTTCTACATCTGATAAATCTTCGTCTATAGCTTCTACATATTCATCCAAATCTTCCTGATAATCATATAATTCATTTATTGCTTCTGCAAAATCTTCTAAAACATCAATAATATTAGCAATTACTTTGCCTTCGTTAGATTTTTCTTCTATTCCGAGACCTTCTACCAAGCCCCTTAGGTATGCTACTCTTTCATAAAGATAATCCATTCAATCCATCTCCTTCTTTTTACTTTTATTATTCCATTAAAGCCTTTCCATATACTCTCCTGTCCTAGTGTCAACTCTAATTTTATCACCGATGTTAACAAATAAGGGAACAGCTATTATTACTCCTGTTTCTAATGTTGCCGGCTTTGTAGCACCTGTTGCAGTATCACCTTTTACCCCCGGTTCCGTATGTGCAACTTCAAGTTCTACGAAGTTTTCAGCTTCAACGGAAAAAGCTTCACCCTTATAAAACTTTATTATAACCGAATCGTTAGGCTTTAAATACATTATAGCATCTTCTACTTGAGATTTGTTTAACGGTATTTGCTCATAAGATTCATTATCCATAAAATAATATAAATCTCCGTCTTCATATAAATATTGCATTTGTTTTCTTTCAATATGTGCTTTTGGGAATCTATCCGAAGGGTTAAAAGATCGTTCTATTACTGAGCCGGTAATAATATTCTTGATCTTAGTTCTTACAAAGGCTGCACCCTTGCCGGGTTTAACATGTTGAAAGTCTACAATAATAAATATTTGACCTTCCATTTCAAAAGTATATCCTTTTCTAAATTCGCTTGCTGATAACATGTAAGAATCCTCCTAACTTATATTTATAATTCTATCAGCTTTTTTACTGATTTGCTTAAAATTATAGGTTTGTCTTCTCCAACTATAATAAGGTCTTCTATTCGGACACCGCCATAATCAGGTATATAGATTCCCGGTTCATCAGTTACTACCATATTTTCTTCCAATACCATCTCTCCATTTATCGACAATCTGGGTTCTTCATGTACAGCCAAGCCCACACCATGGCCAAGTCCATGCCCAAAATAGTCACCGTACCCTGCATCACTTATAATGTCACGAGCTGCTTTATCTACATCTTTTCCCAAAACCCCTGCTTTGATATAGCTAAGCGCTTCAACTTGGGCTTTTAGTACTGTATTGTATATTTCTTTTTGCCTATTATCAGCTTTACCAACTACTATTGTTCTAGTCATATCAGAACAATAACCATTATAGACACAACCAAAATCCAAGGTTACTAAATCCCCATTTTCTATTACTTTATCTGTTGCAATACCATGAGGTAATGATGACCTTTTTCCTGAGGCAACAATAGAATCGAATGATAGTTTTGAAGCCCCATTTTTTTTCATGAAGTATTCTAATTCTAAAGCTATATCTTTTTCGGGAACACCGGGTTTGATAAGTTTTAAAATATGTGTAAAGGCGTTGTCTGCTATCTTTGCGGCCTCTCCTATTAATTTCAATTCATCTTTATCTTTTATTATTCTTATAACTCCTGCAGCCTCTTTAAGAGGTATAAAATCAATCTCTTTTAATTTAGATTTTAGTTTGTTATAAAAACTCACTGTCATAAATGAATCTTCGTAAGCTAATTTCTTTATATTGTACTTTTTTATTATTTCATATAATAAATCTACCGGCTGTGACTTGATTTCAAATATTTCATAATTGCCGCATTCTTTTTCAGCTTGCTTTACATATCGGAAATCCGTAGCAAAACCCAACTCACTATTGCTGATTATTAAAAATCCGTTAGAACCGGTAAATCCGCTTAAATATCTCCTATTCTCCGGTGAGCAGATAATTATTCCATCAGCATCAATATTATTAAATATATCCCTTATCTTCTTTATTCTCTTAACAAAAATCACACTCCTTTAATGCGATTCCAATAAACATGGTACGGGAAAAACTCTTACTATATATTAGCATAATTGAAAAAGAATGAATAGATAGTTACAAATAATATTTAACTTTTTGATATAAACAAATATCAATTTTATTACATCTTCAAATATCAATAGCTTTAGCTTCTAATCATGTTTAGGATTTTTACCTACAATTAGCGCAGCTTTGATAATTGCTGTTTGCACATCTACAGAAAACTGCTGTTCCAGTTCATTTGCTTTAGTATATAATTCTCCTATTTCCGTAACAATATATTTTGGTGGCAATTCATTTAATGCTATAGCCATGATATCAGCCTTACATTTTTCACATTTGCAAATATTCATAAGTTTGAGTATATTTTCAGTCGCTGATTCAACTACATTTTCCATATAGTTTTTAATTTTATACATTTTGCGACCTCCTATTATATTTTTATTGATATATTCAATAAAGAAAGCACATTTCCTTTAATATTATTGAATTTATTTTGTTATTTACTATTATATCCTTTAAGTATAGTGTCCTTCATCAATATTCTCCCTGTATCAGGGACTACTGTAATTTCACAATATTTTTTAGAATTCTCATCTACTATGGAAACAGTACCTCCGCCATGAACAGGTGTACCCTTATAATCAAAAGCAATTGAGCTTCTTGAAAAGTTTTGTTTTATATAAAAACCATTATTAAGATTAACGGTACTTACTATTTTAGTGCCATTTAATATTTTATATGAATACTTATCAAGCACAATTCTTGCACCCGGATTCTCAGTCATAGCTGTATATCTGATACATCTGATATCATCTCTTAAAGTCTTGGCAGAATATAAGAGTATATAAGGGCTTTTATCTATTCTAGGCAAAACTATGGAGAAAAGTAATCCTAAAAAGCCTATTACAACAATTAATTCCACTAATGTAAATCCACCTTTACTGTCTCTTTTCATTTATTCCTCCCATATCTTATTTCTAAAGCAAAATGAATTCTCCACGCAAAATCTATTTTCTTTATATATAAGGCTAATCCTTAATACTATTCCTTTTGAATCAACAAAAGAATGATCAGACGGTATAGGTTCCAATTCAATATTTTCAATGAAATTGCCAACTTCCACTGTACCGGTATTTGATGAATCTTTTCCGTATAATAAATTATAATAATTTGCTCCTGTTTTTTTTGTAAGATTAAAAACATAGCCTTTAATGACGGAATTCTCATTATTTTCAAACTTTATCTTTTTAATCTTAACTTTCTTATTTGTATGATGCATCAATTTCCCTGAAACATCTTCAACATATGTAATGCCTTTAGACTCTATAATCTTTTCTTCAATAAAACAAAGCATAAACAGCCCTTGCTGCTGTAATTCGACTTCTCTGTCTACTCTGCCGCAAATATTCATTTTAGAAATAAAGGAAGTCATTATCGTAGTAATCAGCATGCCAAGAATACTGATTGTAACCATAAGCTCGATTACTGTATAACCTTTAAAATCCGTTTTAAATGACTTAACATTCATGGCATTTCCTTTTCTATATGCCAATAACTGTCTGTAATGAGATCTTTGGCAGTAATACCCTCCAACCGGGTTTTATTTTGGGGAATCATAATTTTACAGGACAAAGATATTTTATTTAATATTATACCTGTCTTATAACCGGAACTAATTTTTAACAAAAAATAATTTTCTTTTTCCTTTAACTCCACATTGATTATCAATTTTTTATTATCAATTATATAATTATCTTTATCTGCTAAAATTTTTTTTAAGCCCATATTGTCTTTAGTTCCTTTAATCATATTTTTAAAATTATTATAAATTTCTTCATCCTCTCGGTCATTTTCTTCATTATTTCCATGAAAATAATCCAAAACAGCAGACAAATATTCCAAGGTCATAGCATAAGCCTCATCCAATCCTGCTTCGGCATAATAAAACCTCTTTTTTATTTTACTATTCATTTTTTGCATTTTATAATTCATGACTGTTGATGATAACAATGTTGTAAAAGCCAGAATCAATATTCCATAAATAATTAATATAAAAACTAGTATTGCCCCTCTTTTATTATCCACTATCTTCTTCATGTTGTATCTCCTGTAGGTCTATTGACTTATATCCTTCAAATTTTTCAAGAGTCATTTCGTCTTTTATTACCTCAACGGTAATTTTAAACAGTCTTTCTTTATATCTTTCTACTTCCAATACATCTATTGAAACAAGTAAATCTCCTGACTTAATTACTGTCTTTTCCGTTTCCACTATATAAGATGCTTTTTTCTCCTCAAAATAATATTGCGCCAACAATGTAGCATTAAACTGCTCCTTTGAATCCTTATAAGTTTTAATAGTCAGCATAATCAAATTGGAAAGAGCAATACTCAAAATTCCTAATATTGCTATGCCATAAATAGTTTCGATTAAAGTGAAGCCTTTTGAATCCAGTCTTTTCATTTAAAGTTCCTCAAAAAAAATAAGAATGTATTTTTCAATTTACATACACTCTTATATTCACTATAAATTTACAAAATCCTTTAATTTTTTTAAAATAAACTGAATTATTTAGTTTTACTTAAGCAGGTTTAATAAATACGCAAACTCTGCTCGTGTAACTTTATTATTCGTTGAATCATTACTGCTGCAACGCTTATCTTTTAGCCTTGCCATCTTATCAGATACAAATTCCCATCCAAAATCTTTATAATCATATACCTTTTGAATAATTTTCTCCAATTCTTTATAACTTACAGTATTATTTTTATTAAATTTATTACCAGCTGATATGTGGAAATATCCTTTTCCTATGCCATAAGCAACTAATTCTTCAATATCTTTTATATCATTATAATCTTTTAGGCTCTTAACTACAGCCAAATTATCATCATTAGCTTCTACTTTCCAATTATTAGCCCAGCTTAGATACAATAGTAATTGGGCTGTAGTCAGAGGGGTATCGGCTCTAAAGGTATTATCATTATACAAGCCTGCATACTCTCTCCTAATAGCAGTGATTATTTCATCCTTAGCCCAATGCCCTCTAATATCCAAAGGATAGGTAGCTTTTTCATCAATAAACACACCGTAAACGGCATTTTCAAAAAGAGATTTGGGATTGATATAAGCAGTAAGACTATTTTCAGTCAATACAGACGGAACGTATTGCCAATGACCATAATGATATCTGTATAAACCACCGTTTAAGCCGCCATAATAGTCAAGATTCACTATTATATCTTTATCATCATTATACTTATCTGTGGGATTGTCAATTTTCAAAAGATACAAATCTGAGCTACTTGTATATCTGTCATCGGGAAGTAAAGTAATTGTATTTTTTACTTTAGTATATTTATCTATTGATACAATAATATCATTATAAAATGTACCTGCATCTATAGCCAATTTCAATCTGCCATCTCCTGATAACACTTCTCCACCGCCTATAGAGATAGTCTCTTCTGCGATTTTCTCACTAAAAGAAGCCAGAGCATTGTCTTGATATGATTCTATATATCCTTCTTTAAAACCCTCCTTAAAACCACCAATAAATGCGTCACGATATCTTTGGCTTTCATTATGTAATTGATATTCATTTATTATATTTTCATCAGTAAAATTATGTTTATCAACACTATTTGGCTTGCCCATTATAAAATCTGATTTACCTGTGGAATAACCCTTAGCATTTCCTAATTTGTTACCGTTTTCGTGCCCGTCTTTGAATAATGAATTTTCATAATCTAAAAGTCCGTTTCTATAGCCTTCATTATACTGTTCCTGATAAGCCCTTTTAAATGAACTTATAAAACTGTTCTTATAATCATTAACTTCTTTTTTTAGAGCAAAAATGCTTTCTATTTCCTTATCCGAGAGCAAATCCCTATCCCATTTGTTGGAACTACCGTCATAATAATCTTTTTTACCGTTATTTTCGCCTAATAATTCGCCGATTTTTTTTCCGTCTTCTTCTCCTCTTTTAAGATCATTTAAAGTAGGTTCAAATTTAGCCTGTCTATATGAAAATTCATACCCATCCTGAAATTTTGATTTAAATTTTATTACAAATGCATTTTTATAAGCATTCGTTTCTTTTTTTAAATCAAAAAGATTCAAGATTTTAGTTGTTGAAGGTACAGCCAAAGCCCATTTATTATTTTTATTTGCATAAAAATCACTTAAACCGGCTGCTTTCCCCATCTCATATCCTATCATTTCATCATAATTTGTTGGAATTATCTCTATTTGAGGGTTATCATAGGTGTCATTATAACCTTTCTCAAAACCACTTTTATAACCGCTTTTAAAATCCCTTTTATATTGTGTTGTCTCTTTATCCAAATCAAATCTTGATTCTATTTCACTATCTTTTGGTAAAAGACGTCTGAAGTTTTTTGATTTCACATCTTCCAAGTCTTCATAAGCAGCATCTCTGCCTTCCCATAATCCGTTGCTATAACCGTCATTATATGCAACACTGTCCACCCCATATACAATAAACGGCTGAAAAAGAATGAATATAAATACTAAAATCAATGCTGCGGAAGTAAATTTTATGTTCCTATTCAAAACTATCATCCTTTCTTAATTTATCTATTTCTAATCACCAGTACTTTTCCCGTCTTTAATTCAGAGGGCTCATTTAAACCGTTGTCAACCATTATATTTCTGTATTTGCTTTGGGTACCGTAAATATTTTCACTGATGCTTTTCAAAGTATCTCCCGGTTTTACTACGTAGAACGTATATCCTTGTTTTTCTTGGGCTTCTTCTTCATTTTTATGAAAACTTGCCTCTATCCTATCGAATAAAATAACGCCGTAATCATCTCTGTTAGCACCTAATTCTAAATAAACCCTGTCCAATTTAAGGGGATAAATATTTATATCCTTTGGCGGTGATGCGGAAATATATTCCCATCCGGTCCAACTGACTCCTCTAGATAATTCTGAATCAATTTTATTTCCGTCAGGGTCTTGAAAGCGAAAACCTATTGTTACAGGCGAATAACCATAGGAATAAACCCATATGCCTATAGAATCAGGAGGATATTTGAAAATTATATCCCTATCATCCAAAACCAAAAATGCTCTTTCTTCTTTAAAATTTGTAGAGATGAAATATTCTAATCTTATTGAGGCCTTACCATGCTTGGACATATTGAATCTATTTACCTTGCCAGTTATACTTGCAGATGTTCCCATGAAATGAATTTCATTGGTTTCCAAACTGTCCACAACCACTCTTTTGCTTTCATCAATTTGTGAAAGTAAAAGCTCTTCATCAGAATCATTACTATCAGTAAAAAAATCAAAAGGCTTAAAAGGGTCTTCACCATTGGCAGGTTCGTATTTATTATCGTAGAAAAAAGCATCTTTCAATTTTGAAATATTGCCAAATGAATAGGTTTCAATAGATATCTGTCCTTCTAACAAATCTTCGTTTCCTTTAGAAAGAGATAGTTGCTTTACCAATATCTTTTTTGGATTTTCTCTTAACTTGGAAAGGAATTCATTTAAACCTTTATAATCTCCTCTAAAAGGTAAAGATATTAACATGCTTTCAGTTTCATATTCATCAATATTCAACAATTCCGGATTGGAAAAACTTATGCTGGGAATATCCAAATCACTTTCATCTATAATTGCATTAAGTTCCTGCATTATTACGGATTGCTCCATATGGGAATAATATTTATTTGACAGTGCCTGAATATCTTTATTTAATTCAGTCCATTGTTTCCTAACGGAATCATTTTTTGCCATAATCTTGTTGTTTTTTAGACTTTCCTTTGACAAAGCGACTTTTTCTTCTTCTAATCGAGCCAATGTCTTTGTTTGAGGGTCTATTACAAATTTAAAAACTAAAAAAATAAAGATAGCGGATAATAACAAAATCAAAAGATTTTTTTCCTTTTTGCTCATACTTATTTTCAAGTTTTTGAATTTGTCAATTAGGCGTTTAAGAATTTTCTTCATCTTTATCACCTTCTTTAAGCATTAAATCTAATGTAAAAGTATAGTAGCCTTCATTATCGGATAAAACGGGAATAAAAACTTTATCAAATACATCAAGTTTCCCAATATTATAGTGAAAAGCCGCTATTGAATCTCTGTCTTCTGAGATACCTTCAATTTTTATCATTCCCGGATTTATCACCATGTTTTTAAGAAATACTTTAGCCGGAAGTGAATTCTCAATGGTCAGCAATAAATATTCATTTATTATATCCTTTGAATTAACATAATCATCCAGTGCCTTTAATTTTTTATTTTCGACTTCCAAAGATTCAATTTTTTCCTCCAATCTTAATACTTCTTTTAATTTTTCATTGGATGCAATTATTTCAGCTTCATTCTTCATAGCCGATAAGATTTTTTTTGTTTTTGTAATAATTAAAAAATTATAAAGGGAATAAAAGATTAATATACATGCGAACAAAGATATAATTCCAAACATTGTGTAGCTTTTATTAATCTTGATTTCTTTTTTCTTACTATAACCAGAAAAAAAGTTTAAATCTTTCATTTTTTTGCACCTCATCATCTCTTAATAAAGCACTGATACAATTAAAGTATTTATTTAAGTCTTCTTGCATATTAACTTTATCAATATTCTTGATTGTAAAAACAGGCAAATTAAAATAATTTGCAAAGAGATTTTGAATACCCTTTATATTTGATAAGCCTCCAACTAAAAAAATCTTCTGAATTTCATTACCAACTTCTTGGGCTAAAAAGTATCTAAAAATCCTATCAATTCTTTCCATAATGCCATCCAGTCCGGTTCTTACTATATTTACAAATCTATTGTAATCAGTATATCCTTCTTCAATTATACTGATATCCTCTATGCTATTCAGATTTGAAGAAATCTCTCCGAAACTCATAGATAATAGTTCTTTTAGACTATCACTGATATTTACACCGCCGGCATCGAATACCCTGCAAAACTGCATTATGTCATTTTTTATAATAGTGGTGCTTGTACTTCTATAACCCAAATCTACAATAGCAATAGTTTTATCTGAAGTTGAAAACCTGTTATTTATTATATTTGAATGTTTAAATAGTTTCCATATGGAATTACATTGAAAATCCATTATTACCGGTCTCAATCCCAGCTCTTTTAAAAAGTGAAAATGGTTATCCACAATATCTTTCGGTATCGCAGCTACTAAAGTATTAAGCTTCTCATTACCGTCAACGATTATCTTTTCCAATGGCTTATGCTGAATAACATATTTGCTCATATCCATGGGAAGATATTCAGGAAGTTGATATTGCAGTAATCCTTCTATATCTTTATCTGATAATAAAGGAAAAATAATTTCTCTTGTAATTATTGTAGTGCTTTTAATATTGACAGAGCAATCTCCAAATTTTATTTTATTATCTTTTAGTTTGTCTCTTATTATCTCTAATAACGAAATTTCATTTTTTATATAACCATTTTCATAAGAACTAATAGGTGTATCAAAGGAGAAAGCCTTATTTATAATAATATTGCCTCGAACAGCTTTTCCATCTGTCACCTTTGTTTCATATGAGCCAAAATCAATAGATATCATATTATGCCTCCCTTTATTAGTTTGTTACCTGCCAGTCATGTACTTCCCATCCCACATTTATTGGTTCTAAAACATGAGGCGGGTAATCGTAGAACATGCGAGGATCATGATTATATTTCTTATTATAACCGGTGCTGCCTATGGTTCCTACAGCCAGTCTTATTCTTTGTGATATGTTACCCCAAAGCAATATATCCTCCTTGCGTACTCCTTTATTATATTCTTCATAACCGAAGCCCTTTTTAACAGAAAAAAGTGCGGCATGAATGGTGATATCTTTTGGCGCAAGATCATAGTAATTATCATTCTTTATATTCTTTTGCCAGCAACCAGGCTGTAAAACATAGTAATACCCTCTGGTTAATTGATTGTTTCCAGGTCTGCTGCTTACTACAGTTAAAGTAGGATAAGTAGTAACCCGAGAATCTTTCCTTATTGTTATATTATTATATACACCTACATCCAAATATTTATAAACATATTCATCTGACTTCCATGTCCATTCAAAATTCCAATAAGGTTTACCGCCGTCATTCGAACATCTAAGCCAACCATAATGAAGTATTTTTATATCGTTATTTGCAATCAATCCAAGCATGGCATTACCCGCACCTGTTATTGTTCTTTCGTATAATCCGGTATCATTGTTCTTTTTTTCTACAAAAGTAATATTTTCATATGTTATGCCACCGCTAAGAGGCGGGCTTGTTGGAGGTTGAGGCGGTTTAGGATTTTGTTTATATAAATCGCTTTCATTATAGTCATACCAGTTTGTAGGGTCTGCATAAGTAATATATATATCATTTTTAGCCGCAATAGTTAATTGTTCATCCAATTTCCCTGAAATAAAAATATTCCCTAAATCAAGGTCGTACTTATTGGCAGTTGTTGTAGAGCTAGTTGTATTCCCATCTACATAAATAACTTTATTGGGTATTTCGTTTGCAATATTAATTACTTCGACTGTTCCATATCTGTCCTTTATTCTAATGTTTTTTCCTTCAAGGTTAATACATGTCCTACCTGTAAGTACCATACTGTCCTTTTCAGCCCATCTTTTAAGATCTATATTTGATTCTGGAAACTCTAACTTATCAATTTTCTCCGGAGCACCATTTTGGAAAGCTATCGAGTAATTCGATGTTTTAACATTGTTCGTCAATTTACCAGAATAAGTAATAGTATCGAAAAATACCGGATATGTAACATTCCGGTTTAAAGTTTCATTTCTTATGCTGCTGCCTTCTTGAATATATAGATTTAAATTCGTATGATATGGACCATGACTTTCATCACCTGAGGTCCACCAAATGGAGTCGCCATCACTGTCACTTACATATACATGGTGCACAAATTGCTTTTTCCTTATCTTTGCTTCGATAATCGTCTTCTTTTCAGGATTCATTGCTGTCCATCCTATAGATTTTATATTAACAAATCTATCGTTTGATTCCGGTGGTGTAACCTCTAAACGATAAAAAAGCCCATCTGCATATTCTATATCTCTTCCTGCTATATTATCTTCCATCAAATAATAATTCACATCATCATTGAGATACCAAAGATATTCATAATACCCCGCTTCTGCAGCTTCCAAGCTCTTTTTTGCTGTATCTTCTACCACATTAAATTTTGATTGAGAATTAATCAGAGTTAAAGAGGAAAAGCTTAATACAGTAGCAAATAACAAGACAATCAAAACCAAGGGCATGGTCATGCCTTTATTATTCATTATTTTACCCATTATCATATCCCCTTTCTTTTATTCTGCAGTAGCTCTGCTTTTCGTGATTAAATAGGTATTTACACCAATAGTTCTACCATCTCTGTTTTTTATTTCAATGTTCATATCTACCTTTTTCCTATAATCTTCTCCTTCTTGGCTTCCTTCCGACCTAACTCTTAAAGGTTCAACTATTCCAAAGATTTTATCATTAGCAATATTGTTTAGTACAATTTTTGTATCTGAAGGATTGTTTTCAAAGGTATAAGGAAAAGAAGTCTTTGTTGCCTTTCTTTCAGTCCTTTCCAGCTTTCCGCCACTTTTAAGCTCATAGGTAACTAATACAGGGTAATCACTATTATCAAGATAAGTATATATACGAAGCCTATTACCATCAGACTCTCTTACCAAAGCAGCTTTTGTAATATCCTCTGTATTTGGTTCATTTGAACCTAATAAAGCTTTTCTTGCTTGATTGGCTTCGTTTTGTATATTTATTTGAAATATTCTTATATCCTCAGCATTTGAAAAATCATCACTTACTATTTTGTGGCTCTTATTGATAATAAAAAGCATATTATAACCTAAAGTAAATACTATTAGTATTAATGGTATCGTTAATATTAATTCGATAAATGTTAGCCCTTTGTTTGATTTTAACATAAAACAATCACCTGATTATTTCTTTAATTGACAATGATTTTTGAATTTGGATAATTTCATTCCAAATTCATTTTTTATGTTAGCAGGATTTTTTATAGTAAACACATTAGATGCTATTGCATCTACCCTGCTTTCTATATCATAAAAATCAATTTTAAATTTCCTATCTTCAACTTTGCTTATAGAATATCTGCTTCTATCTATTTCGTCATTATTAATTTCAAACGATAAATCTCCTGCATTAATTACATCTGAAGAAAACTCGATTGTCACGGTTTTTATTTTTCCACCTTCTTCTTCAAAAATTCCTTCGTCTTTTAAACCGAAAACAAGTTCTAACTCTTTTGTAGTAGTTTTATTGCTGTCAATAATTAAATAACCATTCCAATCTTCATCGTTTTCATCAACAAAATAATATTGTTCACTGCTACTTTGGCTTTTTATTGTATACTCATAACCGCAATGTCTCCATAATTTTGTTTCATTGTTTTCAGTTAGTTTTCCTAAAGAAATAGTTAGTTGCGGGATCTTATCATTATCTATGGGTTTTAATTCTACTTTTGCATTTAAAGGATATTTATTCCCCTTTGGAATTTTAATATATCCCGAATAATCAACTTTTATATATTGCTTAATTACATCATTGCTTACAACAGGTATATCAAATTCGGAACTATAAAATTCCCATTTCATATTATCATAATTACCTGTTACCGAAGTAGGCTCAGGTATCATATCTTTACCTGACCAGTCCGCAGCAAAAGCTACATATTTGCCAGTGCCTATATCTGTAAAATATGCCTTTCCCTCATCGTCAGTCCTACGCCAATCTACTTTATTTTTATTATTACCTTGTACTTTATATATTTCTACATTTACATTTTTCGCAAGGTTATCAGGATCTTCTCCTATGCTTACTGTCACTTCGAGGGGAATAGGATTATGAGCCGGTCTTTCACCTTCGTGAGATACTAAAGTGCCTATAACCGAAAACTCTTTATTCTCTTTTGTAATGGGGTCTTTTACAATTATTGTTACATCTACTTGTTTCATGGCATTATAAACCTTTTCACCTGTAATAGATATAGCTTCTCGAGGATAAATGCTTGTTTGTAAATAATAATTAATTCCATCCATTTCTATTGGATTTGTGCCATTTTTGTTTAAATAAAGGTCTTCTTTAATAATACCAATATAATCCTTTTCAACACCGGATTCTTTATATTTAAAACCGGTCTTTTTCCCCTCTATTTCAAGGTCTTTTGCGTAATCCAAAGATTTTACCCATTCTACCTGGGAATATGCCAAATTCATAGCATTAAACTTGATTGTATTCCATTTTGAAAACTTTACCGCATAAAGGGATAAAGGTAACATAAATAAAGCAATAATTGCTAATATCACTATAGATACCATTATCTCTACAAGAGTAAAACCTTTATTATTTAATCTTCTCATAGAATATCATCCTAAATTAGAAGTTTTAGTACATACCAATTGATAATAAAATCACCATAAAGCAATGCTATTATAAAAGCTATATTTATAAAGGGCCCAAAGGGTATAGCATCCTTTCGCCCTTTTTTTTTGCCAATCAATAAAAAAACAGATATTATTGCCCCGATAATAAAGGATAATAAAATATTTAAGAGTGTTTTTTTCAATCCTAATATAAGACCTAATACTGCCATAAGCTTTATATCCCCGCCACCCATAGCACCATTTGACACTATGGCTATAAGAAGAAATATAAGTCCGCCGGTAAAAAAGCCTAAAATACTATTTAAAATTTCTATATTTTCTTTATAAATAAAATAATTAATGGCTTTGTAAATAATTGCAACAGATAAAATAATTAATACCAAACCATCGGGAATAATCTGCTCATGTAAATCAATAAAGCTGATAACAACTATAACACTTGCCAATAAACAATAGAAAATAAAGTCTACAGTTAAACTAAAATGATAAAACAAAAGTATATAAAGTAATCCGTTTAAAATTTCCACAAAAGGGTATTGAGGGGCAATTTTGCCCCCGCAGTATCTGCATTTCCCTTTTAAGGATAAATAACTTACTATAGGTATTAAATCATACCATTTAAGGGGACTGCTGCAATAAGTACAATGAGAAGAAGGATATACTATAGATTCATCTTTAGGTATTCTATATATACATACATTGAGGAATGAACCTATAATAATGCCTAACAAAAAAACTATTATATACATTTGCAGTCTCCTTTGGTTTTAACATGTTTTAGGGCGCTACTGTAAATAAGTAATTGTCTTTATCGTAATCAATGCCGGTATCATCAGTGCCAGCTTGAAGATATCCTGCTTCTTCTAATACCCCTATTGCTTCTGCCGCTGTATCTACATCTAACTCAGTGGTATCTTCATCCTCAGCTATATACATGCCTATAGCACCATTTAAACTTTTAACTGAAGCTGCTAATGCTGCTTCTTTTGCTGCTGCGGTTTGTGAAGTAAATCTTGGTACAGCAATAGCTGCTAAAATACCTAATATAGCTATAACTACTACCAACTCAACTAGAGTAAAACCTTTCTTATTATTGATTCTTTTTAAAAAATAATTTAACATTCTTTTTCCTCCTTATTATTCATTTTATAATAGCTTTTATTGACTTTTCTTTTGTATCACCTCCTCTAGCGACCACAGGTCACCCCTACAACGGTATAGTTGCACATTCGTTTATGAGAGCAATTGACAATCTCCTCTGCAGCATTTATATGGCATTTACCATATCGAACATGGGTAATGCTATGGCAAGAACTATAAAACCTACGATTGAAGCCATAACTATTATCATTATTGGCTGCATCATTTCCGTCATGGTCTGCAGTGCCACTTCTACTTCTTCATCATAGAAATCTGCTGTCTTATTTAATATATCGTCCAAGGCTCCTGATTCTTCACCTATATTTATCATAGAATCCAACATGGGCGGAAATAAATCTATATCCTTTATGGCTTTAGATAGAGGCACACCTTTGCGGACTTCTTCTTTAACATAGTCAAGTCGCTTTGCTATGTTTTTGTTATTGATAACTCTGGATACAATATCAATTCCTTGTAGAAGAGGAATACCGCTAGACAGCAAAGTGGACAAAGTTCTGGTAAACCTTGATGTAGCAACCTTTATATTAGTATTTTTTACAATAGGGATTTTTAATTTAACAGTATCAAAGAATATACTGCCCAATTCCGATTTTAAAAAAAATCCGGTTCCAAAGACTAATATAGCCAGTCCCATAAGAAAAAAATACCATTGTTCTTTTAAAGAATGACTTACTGCCAATAATGCTTTTGTCAATCCGGGCAATTCCACTCCGCTACTTTCAAACATATCTATAAAAGTGGGCATCACAGCAACCATCATAAATACTACAACTCCTATAGCAGCTACAGCCAATACAGTGGGATATATCATTGCCCCTTTAATTTTGTTTTCTATTTTATATTCCTTTTCATAATGAACAGCCATCCTGTCCATGATGGTGTCAAGGTTACCGCTTTCTTCTCCCGCTTCTACCATATTTATCAATATGGGAGGAAAAACATTGGCATTACTTTTCATTGATTCTGATAATGCAACTCCTTTTTGCACACTATCATGGATATCTGCAACCGCTTTTTTCATTACTTTGTTTTCAATCTGCTTTTCCAATATATCCAATGCTTTTACTATACTTACACCTGCATATAGCATGGTATAGAATTGTCTGCAGAATATGGCCAGATCTTTTTTCTTCACTTTTCCAAAGCTTATAACCTGACTGGCACCACTATCCCTGGTTTCTTCAATGGAAATAGGCATGCGGTTATTGTTTCTTAGCATACCTATTACTTCTTGTTTGCTTGAAGCATCAAATAGGCCTTCGATTACCTGTCCGTTATCTCCAACGGCTTTATATTTAAACTGCAAAATTTCACCGCCTTATCAGAAAACATAATTTTTCAAAATATCAGGATTTGTTGATTGTGAAGTAAGGGTTTCCTGACTTATAAGTCCGCTCCTATATATATTTAAAAGTGAATTATCCATTGTCTGCATTCCAAATTTAGCTCCCGTTTGGACAGCCGTATCTATTTGATGGGTCTTATCTTCTCTAATAAGGTTTTTGATTGCTGAAGTTGCCATCATTATTTCAAAAGCCGCTATTCTTCCTTTGCCATCAGTCCGTGGCAATAATTGTTGTGATATGATACCTTGCAGTACAGAAGCAAATTGTATTCTTATTTGCTGTTGTTGATGAGGAGGGAATACGTCGATTACCCTATCAACAGTTTTAGCCGAACCAAGAGTATGTAAAGTAGAGAGAACTAAGTGTCCTGTTTCCGCTGCAGTCAAAGCAATTCCTATCGTTTCCAAATCACGCATTTCCCCTACTAATATTACATCAGGGTCTTGCCTAAGTGCTGCACGCAAACTATTGGCAAAGCTCAATGAGTCATTTCCTATTTCTCTTTGATTCACTATGCTCTTATTATGTCTATGTAAATATTCTATGGGGTCTTCCAAAGTTAAAATATGATAGCTTTTCTCTGTATTTATAAGGTTTATCATAGAAGCTAATGTAGTGGACTTACCGCTTCCCGTAGGACCAGTCACTAAAATCAAGCCTCTTGGTAACATAGCTAAATCTCTAACTATATTTGGAAGCCCTAACTCATCTATTGTAGGCACAACTAAAGGGATTATCCTTATAGCCAAAGCGTAGCTCCCTCTTTGTTTATATACATTGATTCTAAATCTTCCCGTTCCGGCGGATGACAAAGATGTATCAAGTTCACCTTTTTCAAACAAAATATTCAATTGATTTTCATTTAAAATTTCACGAACAATTCTATTAGTCATATCAGGTTTGATTATCTCATCGCCGATCCTTGTTAGCTTGCCGTTTATCCTGTATATATATGGTAAACCTACGGTAATATGAATATCTGATGCGTTCTTTTCCGTTCCGTCTTTTATTAATTCAATAAAATCCAAATTATAATCCTCCTATTCTACCGTGTATCCGATTCTCAAGACTTCCTCCAATGAAGTTATACCTTTTATAGCTAAGTTAACAGCGCTTTTAAACAATGTTTTCATACCGTTTTTCACAGCTACTTCTTCTATTTCATCAGTTGTAGCTCTTTTGTCTATAAGTCTTCTTATATCATGGTCAATATACATAACTTCAAATACAGGTATTCTTCCTCTATAGCCTTTTATACATTTATTACATCCTACAGGCTTATATAAAGTAAATTCCTTACCGTTAAGGCCAAGTACTTTTTTATCTTTTTCTCTGGCTTCATAAGAAGCCTTGCAATCGGGGCAAAGCCTTTTAATTAGTCTTTGGGATACTATACCGACTACCGATGTTGAAACCATATATGGCTCTATACCCATATCTACAAGTCTTGCAACAGTTGAAGCAGTGTCATTAGTATGTAATGTGGATAATACTAAATGTCCGGTAATGGAGGCTCTTATTGCTATTTCAGCAGTTTCTGAATCTCTTATTTCACCAACCATAATTATATCGGGATCTTGTCTTAGTATAGAACGTAAACCATTTGCAAATGTAAGGCCGGCTTTTATATTTACCTGAATCTGATTTATTCCATGCAATTTATATTCAACAGGATCTTCAACAGTTATAATGTTTTTTTCTTCTTTATTGATATCTTTAAGCACAGCATAAAGGGTTGTTGTTTTACCGCTTCCTGTAGGACCTGTTACCAAAATTATTCCGTAAGGTTGTTTTACTATTCTATTAAATACTTTTAAATCGGGTTCGGAAAATCCCAAATCTTCTATATTAAAATTAAAAGCGCCCCTATCCAATAGCCTTATAACAACTTTTTCCCCATAAACTGTAGGCAAGGTGGATATTCGCATATCTATTTCTCTGTTATCAACTTCTACTTCTACCCTACCGTCTTGAGGTATTCTTCTTTCTGCAATATTCATTTTACCCATTATTTTAATTCTTGTAACTATTGCCATATGGCTTCTTTTTGAGAAACTCATTATTTCCTGCAAATCTCCATCTATTCTTATTCTTACTCTAATATTATCTTCAAAAGGCTCTATATGTATATCACTGGATTTCATTATTACAGCCTGTCCTATTATAGAATTTACTAATTTAACAACAGGTGCACTATGAACATTAGATAACTCTTCTTCGTCTAAATCTTCTAAGTTGTTAGTAGTAAAAGTTTCTTCAAACTCTTCAATTACTTTTCTTGTGCCTTCCTTGCTATAAAATTTGTTTATTGCCTTTTGAATAACGGATTTTGTTGAAAGAACAGCTCTTACTTTCATATTAGTTAAAAGATTTATATCATCAATGGCAAATATATTTAAAGGATCAGCCATAGCTACCAAAAGCTCATTATCTATGATATCAATAGGGATTAAATCATTCTTTCTGGCAAAATTCTCTGTAATCATAATAGTAGCTTTGGGATTAATTTTATAATTACCTAAATCCACAGATGGTATTTTTAACTGGCTCTCAAGTGCTTCCAAGATATCATCTTCACTTAAGTAATTAAAATCAACCAAAACTTCGCCTAATCTAATTTTTGTTTCCTTTTGTTTTTTTAGTGCTTCTTTTAATTGCCTTTCTTTAATCTTTCCTGCATTTAAAAGGATATCGCCCAGTTTTAAGTTCTTTCTCAAAACGTCACCCGCTTACTTTGTTAATAATAAATGTATTTAATTAATAATAATTATAAATGATATAAGGTTTGTTGTACATACCATTATAATACATAATTCTACGGATTTCTCTCTAAATAACAACACAACCAACTATTTTTAAAATAGTCGGTTGTGCCATAACGTCACTATGATATAGGCATCCCATTTATAATCATAGTTCATTCGTCCTATTTGTTATATAATATATTACTTTTTTTATTCTAATAAAGCAATAGATTTATCATATTTTGTAAAATAAAATATGATTTTAACCTTTAGTGTGATTAAGTATAGTTTTGTATCAAGTTAACTATTGTTAGTTTTAAAGTCGCTTTAAAACTAACCGCTCAAGTATTCTTACAAGCCTTGTCCCAAAAAATTCCTTGGTATCTATAGGATTAACCAGTATGGTGAATAACCCCAGCCTATTTCCTCCTAATATATCGGTAAAAATTTGATCTCCTATAACTGCTGTATTTACAATGTCGGTTTGTAATAGACTTAAGGCCTTTTTATAAGCTGATTTTCTAGGTTTACCTGCATTATAAACGGCAGGTAAGTTTAAATCTTTATTAAACTCATCTACTCTTTTTTTTGTATTATTGGATAGAATACAAATCCTAAAGCCTTCATTTTTTAATTTACTAATTAATTCATAGGCTCTATTATTAATATTTTTTGCACCCCAAGGCACTAAAGTGTTATCAATATCAATTATTATTCCTTTTATATTGTATTTTTTTAGTATTCCTATATTTATCATAAAGACTGATTCTAAATATATTTTGGGCTTTAGTAATCTCTTCATAATGCACCTCAATTTCCATTGCATAGTTCCTTATTAAGCTTTTTTATTGCACGCTTTTCTATTCTGGATACATAAGACCTAGATATGCCAAGCATTTGTGCTATTTCTCTTTGTGTTTTACAAACACCGTTTTCCAAACCGTATCTTAACTCAATTATATATCTTTCTCTTTCTTTTAGTATTCTTTCCATCATTTGATAAAGTTTTTTAATTTGCATCTTTAATTCCACTTTTTCAAGTATAGCATCCCCGTCACTTCCCAAAATATCTATAAGCGATATTTCATTTCCTTCGCGATCGGTTCCTATAGGTTCATGTATAGAGACTTCTGATTTTAATTTTTTTGACGATCTTATAGTCATCAAGATTTCATTTTCAATGCATCTGGCAGCATAAGTTGCCAATCTTGTTCCTTTTTTGCCATTATAAGTTACTATTGCTTTTATCAAACCAATGGTACCAATTGATATCAGATCATCATTATCCTTACCGCTGCTATATTTTTTCACAATATGAGCTACCAGTCGTAAATTTCGTTCTACTAAAATATTTTTTGCATCTTCATCTCCCTGATTGTATTTTTTTAAATAGTATTCCTCCTCTTTTGGTGTCAAAGGTTGTGGAAAGGAGTTTGTACTCTGAATGTAACCGAACAGTAGTATTATATCATTTATTGTTTGAAGGATTAAGGCACTTATAAACAATAACATAAAGAGACACCCCCAAATTTAATGTCATCTTTAATACTATGATTATAAATGGCTTTTTGTGCATGTCTCTATCTTTTTATTCTAGACAGTATTTCCTCCGAAACTTCTTTAAAAATCGGGGCAGCATATTTTCCCCCTGATTTGCCATCATTTATAAAGACTGTTATTGCATATTGAGGTTCTATGGAAGGAACAAATCCTGAAAACCAACCATGAGTAACCTGCCCAAAATTTATGCCTGTTTCAGCCGTACCGGTTTTACCGCTGCTTCCACCTAAATTATCCAAGTTAGCTGCTTTACCGGTGCCATAAGCAGTAACCTTCCTTAACATTTCTTTTAGTGCAAACGCAGTAGATTGTTTTAAAACTTGTCTTGGCTTTGATACCTCAACTTTTTTTATTGTAACTCCATCATCATTTACTAATTCATCAACCAGTCTTGGATTGTTGTATATGCCGTTATTTGCGATTGTAGACATCATAGAAGTAACTTGCAACGGTGTAACTTGTATTTTCCCTTGGCCTATGGAAATATTAGCTATCCCTTCCTCCTTTTGCTTAGGTATATAACCGGATTTTTCCTCAAATATTTCAAAACATAGTTTTTCACCGAAACCTAAATTTCTTGCCACATCAAGTATTATATCTTCCCCCAATTTTAATCCTATCTTTACAAACGTTGTATTACAGGACAAAGCAAATGCTTCTTCTATTGTTATTTCTTTATCTTCATGGGTTTTATAAGTTGAACATTGAATAGAACTGTTACCTACGTCTATACTGCCTTCACATAAGTACTTTTCAAACAAATCTATTTTGTTGCTTTCCAGTGCGGCAGCAGCTACTACAGTTTTAAAAATAGAACCTAAATCATAGGCCCATACTCCCTTATTTATTAATTCTTCTCCATGGCTATTTATATAGTTTTGAACATTGTTTTGGTCAAAATCAGGGAAGCTTGCCATAGCCAGTATATCACCATTTTTTATATCCATAATTGTAATAGAGCCATTGACATTATAATTTTTTAAAATTTCTTCGGCAATTTTCTGTATATGATAGTCTAAAGTGAGTTTTATATTAAGTTTATTAAAGTTGGCTTCAATTTTTCGAAATCCTAAACCGGGAATAATATTTTTACTGCTATCAACAACTGCAATGACACCACTGTTTCCACCGGAAAGGTAATTGTCCATGCTTTTTTCTATTCCCATTTCGCCTTTTTTATCTGTTTTACTTATATATCCAATTAAATGTCTGCATAATGATTTATCAGAGTACCTCTGGTTTTTTTCAACTACAATAACCCCTTTAAGTCTTCCTTTATCCATTAAATTGAAGTACTCGTTTTTTTCACTTGAATATAAAAACTCTATTGGTTCTGTATTTGAACGTATCCTTTTTTCAACGGTTTCCTGCGGTATACAAGCCGCCTTTGAAATTATATCGGATGTTGCACTTATATCGTATATAAAAGAAGGGTAAGCAATAATATATCTTTTCTTTTCTCTGCTTGTAAAAGGTATAAGATTTCTATCATAAATATTTCCCCTATCCGTTCCGATAGAAATATTCATTAATCTTTGTTGAACTGCTTTTTTACTATATTCCTGTGATTTTATTACTTGAATAAAAAATAATCTTAGAACTAATAATAAAAGGATGAAAACAAAAATAAAACCGATTATCAAAGTTCTTTTTGTATTTAAATTAGTTAATCCTTTACTATCCATATAAAAAACCTCCAACAATGATATTATGTTCTCATTATTTGGAGGTTATGCAATTCATATACGTCTGTCCAATATAGATTTAATTTTCGTTACCATTATATCAATAGCTACCTTATTATAGCCTCCTTCCGGTATAATTATATCGGCATATCGTTTTGTCGGCTCAATAAATTCATTATGCATGGGTTTAACGACTTCTGTATATTGTTTAATCACTGAATTTAAAGTCCTACCCCTCTCTCCCATATCTCTTACTATTCTTCTTATCAATCTTATATCCGCATCCGTATCTACAAAGATTTTAATATCCAATAACCCTCTTATTTCAGGACTATCAAGCACTAATATCCCCTCCAATATGATTACGTCTTTTGGTTCTACTTTCATCGTTTCTTTTTTTCTGTTATGAACAGTAAAATCATATAAAGGTTTGTCAATTGGCTTGTTATCAATCAATGCTTTTAAATGATTATTTAGTAAATCTGTATCAAATGCAAAAGGGTGGTCATAATTCGTATCTGCACGCTCGTCCAAGGTTAAATGGCTTTGGTCTTTGTAATAGGAATCCTGTTCAATTATCAAAACACTTTTTTTAGGGAGGCTATCACATATTGATTTGGAAACAGTACTTTTGCCGGAACCGGTACCTCCTGTTATCCCAATAAGAAGCGGCTTTTTCATATTTCTAACTCTCCCTTCTTAAAATATCATATTTGCTAACCGGTTTCCTCATTTTCATTTTTATTCTTTGTTGAGGGTGTGGGGCAGATTCAATTATTCTGCCTTCATCATCTATCATTTTCGTAATAATTTGTTTAAACATTCTTCTATTCGGGCCTATTATCTCTATCTCATCTCCTAAAAACATCTTATTCCTTTGCTCAACTAATGCTGTTTCTGTATCATAATCATAATCTAAAACCAATCCGACAAAGTCATAATCTCTAACATATGAACCGGTTTCATATACTTGTCCTTCTTCATCAGGCTTGTCAAAGAAAAATCCCGTAAAAAATTCTCTATGACTTGCTTTACCTACTTCCTCCAGCCATTCTTTGTTAAACTCATAATTTTTAGGGTCGTTGAAATAATCGTCTATGGCTTTTCTATATGCTCTTACAACAGTTGCAACATAATAGGAGCTTTTCATACGCCCCTCTATTTTAAAGCTTTTTATACCTGTTTCTATTAATTGAGGGATATATTCTATCATACATAAATCCCTGGAGTTAAATATATAAGTACCTCGTTCGTCCTCATCAATGGGCATATATTGGCCGGGTCTTTTCTCTTCAACCAAATGGTATTTATATCTGCAAGGGTGAGCACATTCCCCTCTATTGGCATCTCTTCCCACCATATAATTGCTAAGCAAACATCTGCCTGAATAAGATATGCACATAGCACCATGAACAAAAGCCTCAAAATGCATAGTATCCGGAGTTTTATCAACTATTTCCCTTATCTCTGCAAGGGATAACTCTCTTGCCAGGATTATTCTTTTTACACCTTGGTTATGCCAAAATGCTGCCGATACATAGTTTGTTGTATTAGCTTGGGTGCTTAGATGTAAGTCTATGTTAGGAATAGTTTTTTTAGCAATATGAAGTACTCCCGGGTCTGATATTATTATGGCATCCACATTTAGCCTACCCAACTCCAGCAAGTAATCGGGCAATCCGTTCAAATCATCATTATGAGGTATTATATTTACAGTAACATATATTTTTTTATCTAAATTATGTGCAAACTCTACAGCCGATTTTATCTCATCCAATGTAAAGTTACCTGCTTGTGCTCTCAAGCCAAACTTTTCACCGCCTATATAAGCTGCATCCGCCCCATATATTAATGCCATTTTCAGTTTTTCAAGATTGCCTGCAGGGGCTAACAATTCCGGCTTATTCATTGGTTATCTCCTCCTTAAGTTTTATACTTATTGAAAGACCGTCACCGATAGGTACGATAGCTGTTTCAAGTATATCGTTATTCATGATATATTCTAAAAATTTTTTAAGTCTCTTTACTATAGTAATTTTTCTTCTTTGCAAAAGATTTTTATCTGCAACCATGCCACGAAATAAAACATTATCGCATATAAATAATCCGCCAATTCTTAATTTATCAATAGATTTATTAAAAAAATCTAGGTATTGACCTTTCGCTCCGTCAACAAATATCATATCAAAATTTTTTTGAATATTAATTAGTTCCTCTATTGCTTCACCTTGTATTATTGTAATATTATCAACCAATCCGGCCTTTTTTATATTGGTTCTCGCTATTCCTGCAAGTATTTCATTTTTCTCTATGCTTATAATATTTGCCTCAAAGCCTATAGATTTAGCCATTAATATAGCTGAATATCCTATTGCAGTCCCTATTTCCAATATATCTTTCACATTTTTTGATTTTATAAGTATTCCAATTAAGCTATATACGTCCGGTGTGATTATTGGAATGTTATTTTGCTTTGCATATTCCTCTATATCTTTAATAATGCCGTCAGATTCCGGCAATAAGTTTTTTATATAGTTTTCAATGTATTCGTAGTTGATACCGCCCATTATAATGCTCCTTTTCTATAAACAATAATATAATAGGCAATAACGGTTTTATCGTATTGCCTATTAATTATTCACTATTTATTCGTTTTTGAGCCCTCAGATGCTCATCCAAGGTTTTCGAAAAATAATGAGTACCGTCTTTTTCTGCAACAAAATATAGATAATCGGTGTCATCAGGATATAAGGCCGCTTCTATGGATTTTATACCGGGTGATGCAATAGGGCCCGGCGGCAATCCCGGATGCTTATAAGTATTATATGGAGACTCTACTTCCAAATCTTTAGTTGGTAGCACTTCTTTTCTTTCCTTTAAAATATATTGTACTGTGGCACAGGAACCAAGCAACATATTGATTTTTAATCTATTATGAAAAACTGAAGAAACAATTTTACGCTCCTTATCAGCTTTTGCTTCTCGTTCTATTATAGAAGCCAATGTTATAACATCATTTATTGTCATATTTAATTCAGCAGTTCGTTCTTTGTATTCATCAGTAAAAACACTGTTAAATTTGTCAAGCATTTTTTTAATTATATCTTCTTCCTTTGCACTTTTAAATATTTCATAGGTATCAGGGAATAAATAACCTTCCAAAGGTGTTGCATTTTCCGGAATATTTTCTAAAAAATCGTAATTATAGGTATAATTATTGATTACTTCATAAAACCTATCTTTATTTCCAATACCCAATTCTTCAAGTTTGTCAATAATCATTCGTACTTCATAACCCTCGGGTATGGTAAATCTTATTACCTCATTATAACCTTTCCCATGTTGCAAGATTTCCGCTATTTCTTTAATACTCATTCCCGTATCCAAATAATATATCCCCGCTTTGTATTTGCTGTTTATCCCCTCTAATTTACTATATATCCTAAAAACAAGTGAGTTTTTTATTGCACCTTGCTGCTTTAATTGTTCTGAAATTCCCTTAACACTGGAACCTAACGGTAATTCAACTTTTATAACTTCTTTATCGTTTTCTGTGCTTATGGGACGTAAGTCCTCATTATATTGAATTATTAATACAACAACTATTATTATAAATATCGCAATAGAAATCCTATACTTTTTCAATATCAAAGCACCACCTTTAATGCAAAATGGATTTATAGAGACAGATAAACCTTATTTATTATATAATGATACAAAAATTTTGACAATATTAAATCGTAAAAAGTATCTTATTATATTTACTATTGTTTAAGTATTGAATAAATCAATTTTTTGCTATAGATTATTAATATTTGCTAAAGATTACGTTGTGGAAAGGTTTAGAATCTGTTAGCGCAATGGAGGATTAGTTGCGTCAACTGTTTGAGCGAAGCGAGTTTTGGCGCAACCCGTAACAAGCTTACAGATTGTTAACCTTGGAACTCAGTAATCGTAGCAAATATAATAAGATAT
>JALNWH010000010.1 GCA_023230985.1 Bacillota bacterium | reverse complement strand
TCATAAGTCTCATTAAAACCTCCTTAGATATAGTAGTATCAATAGTTACATCACTATTATTATATCATATTTTACTACATCTTTGGGTGGTTTATCTCGAAAAATGTTTACTCGTTAAAGCTGTAACAACTCAGAGGGACGGTTCTTTTTTGTTATTTTTTTAGGCATAAAACCCTTTGCTTTGGCAGACGTAGTAGTGCAGCAGGGCTTAGAATGATGTTACATTAGATTGGCGCAAATATCCTCAAAAGTTCTTTGGGTTAAATATTTCAACGGTATATCCATTATAGTCTTTGCTCCTATTATGCCTTCTTTATTTAGTCTATGCACTGCTCTTGCATAGGTTACAAGGACATTGGCTGTAAATTCAGCATTGCTACCGAGTTTTAAAGAGAATTCAGCTATATGGTTATTTGTAAGTTCTTTACCGGTTTTTCCGCTTCTTATTACAAATCCTCCATGTAACATCTTTGAATGATTCTTTATTAATTCTTCTTCACTAATAAATATTACATCGGTATCATAATCCTCAAAATAATTCGGCATAGATTTAATATTTTCGCTAATCATGCATATATCAGCGTTTTCTTTGGCTACTACATAGCATATTCTTTTATGCTTTTCCCTAATGGTTAGATTAGGGTTTTCACCGTTTCTGACTTTTTTCATAGAATCCTCAATAGGCAATGTATATTGAACAGCATTTTTAACTCCCGATACCCTTCTGACTGCATCTGAATGTCCTTGGCTCACTCCCGGACCCCAAAAAGTATATGTTGTTCCTTGAGGTAGGACAGATTCCAATAATACTCTATTGATTGAAAACAATCCGGGGTCCCAACCTGCGCAAATGGCACTGGTTTTCCCGCTTTCTTTAGAAGCAACATCCATAGACTTGAAGTATTCAAATATTTTTTTATGGTTATCATATCCGTCTACAGTATTAAACAAAGAGGCAAATAAAGGACCTTGTAATGGGATATCAGAAGAAGATCCGCCGCATAGAATCATAACGTTAATATCATTTACATATTCTTGTGCAGAATTATTGTTTAAAACTTTTATGTTATTACCGGTAATCGTTATAGAATCAGCGGGTCTTCGTGTAAAAACAGCTACGAGCTCCATATCGTCATTTTGTTCAATAGCAGATATTACGCCTTTTCCTAAATTGCCATATCCAACTATTCCTATTCTTATTTTTTCATTCATTTCGTTACCTCCAATTTTTTAAAGCTATGAAGCTACAAACTTTTTTATAATTTCTTATTAACATTTTTAATATATAAAATCATTATAAACTACTTTATATATTTTAAAAGTTTAGTTTAAGGATAATATTTACGGATAGTATAAATTTATATTTTTTTTACTGTAGATTATTAATATTTAATAAAAGTTTACGTTGTAGAGAGATTCTATCTCCATTAGCCTTGTAACTTAGTAATCGTAGCAAATATAATAAGCTATACTTGAACAATAGCTATAGCAACTTGACAAGCGCTTATCCAACAATAGGCAAAAAAAAGACTTATTTTTATTCAAATTATATGCTATAATTTTCTTTAAATACTAATTCAGAAGCGTTATCAAAGGATAGACATTTAAATTAAGGAGGTGCTGATGCTTATCTTTAGTAATGTTCAAATAAAGATATAGGAGGGAAAGAAAATGAAGGAAACTGATCTGTTAATAATCGGTGGGAGTGCAGGGGGTATTTTATCTGCACAGATGGCACGAAAGGCATACGGAAATATTGACATTACTCTTATAAGAGAAACAAAGACCGTTATGGTTCCTTGCGGTATACCTTATATCTTTGGTACTTTGCGTGATATTAAAAAGAATAGAATCCCCGACACAGGATTGCATGATGCGAATATTAATTTGTTAATTGATAATGCAATGGAAATTGACAAAGAGAATAAGACTGTAACTACAAAAGAAAATGGTATTATAAGCTATAAGAAGCTTATAATAGCGACAGGGTCTTTGCCTATAATTCCTACATTTATTCCCGGATATGATCTTGGAAATGTATTTGCCATATTAAAAGATGAAAATTACTTAAATAAAATATTTGAAAAACTAGATGCAGCGCAAAATGTTATTGTGATTGGCGGAGGTTTTATAGGTGTTGAGTTTGCCGAACAAGCTAGGGTTTTAGGCAAAAATGTAACATTGGTAGAAATGGCAGATGCATGCTTGTGGCAAGCATTTGACAAAAAATATACAGATGAAATAGAGAATCTTTTGAAAGATAAAGGAATCAATGTTATGACAAAAACTAAAGTTAAAAAGATAGTAGGAGAAAAATCTGTTGAAGGAATTGAGTTGGATGGAGGACAGATTGTTCCAGCCGATATGGTAATTTTAGGTTTAGGAATGAGACCAAACGGAGCTTTAGGAAAAAACTGTGGCTTGGAAATGAACGCAAAAGGTGCAATAGTTGTAGACCAATATATGAGAACCAGTGATCCTGATATTTTTGCTGTTGGAGACTGTGCGGAGAAGAAATGTTTCTTTACAGGGAAGGATGCGCCTATACTGTTGGCATCTACAGCAGCGATGGAAGCAAAAATAGCAGGCAGTAATGCTTTCCAACTAAGGCTACTTCGAGCCAATAAAGGAACTATCAGTACTTTTTCAACGAAAATATTTGGTAGGACTTTTGCCGCAGCAGGTTTGACTGAAGCAAAAGCAAGGCAGGAAGGCTATTGTATCATGGTGGGTGAATTTAATACCATGGATCGTCACCCCGGCACTTTACCCGATGCACAGAAAATTAGTATAAAAATGATATTTTCCAAGTGTTCGGGGATTATTTTAGGGGCGCAAGTATTCGGTGGTAACACAGTTACAGAGATAATAAATATATTGAGTTTGGCGATTACAAAAGATATAACAGCAACTGAATTAAATACTTTCCAAACAGCAACGCATCCTTTGGTTTCACCATCGCCTATTGCATACCCGATAAATGCAGCTGCCATGAATGCAATAGCAACAAATTGTAACCACCTTAACGAAGGATTGACTATATAAATTGAAAGACCTATGGGGGGAACACTCTTCCGCACATAGGTCTTTTTGTATTGAAGTAAATGCTTTTACTATGGTAGAATGAATTATGATAAAGACATAAAATAGGGGGTGAAAATGGTGCAAATATCACGTTGGAAGGCCTTAGTTTTTATATATATTTATATGTTGGTCTTTGCGATAGTTTTTCAAGGAATTCCGCCGGTTTTTGGTTTCATCGTTTCACATTTTGGAATCTCTCATGCCCAAGCAGGTGCTCTTATGAGCCTTTTCGGCTTGCCGGGTATTTTTATTTCAATACCGGGAGGAATTTTAGCAGATGTTTATGGTGCCAAACGAGTTGGAATAGCATCCCTCATCATCGCTTTGACAGGCTCGCTAATGGTGGCATCCGGCAACAATTTCGCTATACTGCTTATAGGTAGAATTATTTCCGGTATTGGGGCACTGATTATTGCCATCGTTGCACCTCAAATGATTTCTCAACGCTTTGAGAAAAAGGATATAGGAATTGCTATGGGTATTTATAATACTGCGATGCCTTTAGGAACAATCATTACTTTGAATACATTTGGCATCATTGCAGCCGGCTCAAGTTGGAGAGTTCCCATTTTTTTGACTTCTGTTTATTGTTTTTTTGTTCTAATACTATTTATCTTTAAATATCCTAGCTTACCGGAGGAAGTGAAGAGCAAAAAAGGGAGAAGATTGGATATAAAAAAATCGTTATCTGCCGTTAAAGGCGTTGGATGGCCGGTTTGGTTGGTCGCTGCAATATGGATGATGTATAATGCATCAACGATTTCTTATCTTTCATTTGGCAGTGACTATTATATGTCGGTAGGATATGATGCCAATTATGCCGGATTTCTTACCAGCTTATTGATGATTGGTGCCCTTATTTTTAGTACAATAGTTGGTTATTTAACTGACAAATTTGATAGAGAAGAATTTTTTATTATCATTGGTAGTATAATACTGGCTTTTGCTTTCTTTTTAATCCCACGGGCAGGAATAAGTCCACTTTTATTAGGAATTATAATAGGTATTTCAGCGCCATTTATACCGTCTCCCGTTTTTTCTTTGGTACCTAAGATTTTATCCCCTGACCAAATGGGTTTAGGTTATGGTATATTATCAACTTGCTTAAATATAGGTGTATTAATAGGTCCATCTTTAATAGGATTGTCTTATGATAAAACATTGAATTACCTTCTAGGATTTAACCTTATGGTTGTTATGTTACTAATCGCTATCCTATTTGCCATTGTTTTTCGAATTCTTAGTAAGCTAAAAAAATAATATCAGAATATATTAAGATTTTAAAATGTGAATTTATCATAAACAGATTCAGATAAAACTTGATTTAAGTATCTATTGGAATTAGTTAAATAGAGAAGCTATTTTTGAATTGTGTAGGAGAATCGGAAGCATATTTTTTAAATTCACGAATGAAGTGAGATTGGTCAAAAAAACCGGCATCATGAGCTACACCGGTCATATTTCTGCTACCTTTTTTATAAAATGATTTTACAGCGTTTTGAAATCTCATTATTCCGTTATAGTTAGATAGATTAATACCTAATTTGTCCTTGAATTTGGTGCGACAATGCCTTTCCGTATATCCTATCGTACTGGTTAAGTCACCTATTCTGTTTTGTCCTTTAGAAATGCACATGGTAATTGCCAAGTGTTCTACTACATCATATATATAGTCATAATTTATTAAGTATTTTTTTGCATATTCGATTAATACAAACATTCTTTCCTTAAGGTCATTGGCTAGCAATATTTTTTCTTTTAATTGCTCTGTATCGGGCAAACAATAATCTAGCTCTACACTCTCGTTTAAAAATTCGACAAACTTCAAGCGTTCGTCCTTAACCGCAACGATGGAATAGGGTTTAAAGCCAAAATATGTAGTATTTGGGTCTAATATCAAAGGATTTTCCTTTAGCATTATTCCCGATAAAGTTATCTTTGGATCTTTTTCATCACATTTAAACAATACATTTATACATCCATCAGGAATTAAACTAATGCAATCCGGGTTTGGATCGGAGACAAATTGATAAAATAATGCATGTTTTTTTATAGATACCGGATTCCATTCCAGAACTATTTCACTATAATCTTTTACGTTGAGTCTAATTTTAGGCTGTATAGGCGGGGATACTTGATTCATACTTTTTTTTATCTCTGAGAATTTCATAGAAGCCCTCCTTGCTTTATATACGCATTAGCATAAGCGAGAGTCTATAAAGTTATTCTATGCATTCAATTATATGCTTTTCTGCAAGAAAATACAAGTTTTACATAGCCTTACTTCCGATTTATACAATAAAATAATTACAGTTCAGATATTGTATATATTTATATTTTTATTGTAGATTATTAATATTTGGTTAAGATTGCGTTGTGGGTGAAAGGGAGAGCTCAGCAATCGTAGTAAATATAATAAGCTGCTCATCAGAAATAGTTAAAGTATGAATAATAACATAAAATATAGAGAATTCCCTTTTATACAATGAGATGTTTGATTATTCTGATAACATTAAAAAAGTCAAGGGATTTAAGGAGGTTTGTTTATGTATATAAAAAGCTTTGAAGATATTATTAATGGCCTAAAAAGAGAGCCAAGCTTAAAAAAAGTAGCTGTTGTCAGCGCTGAAGATAAAGAATCAATAGAAGCTGCTATAAGTGCTGTAAAAAATAAAATTACAGAACCGATTTTCATTGGAAACAAGGTAAAAATTGAAGAAATCTTAACCAAAATAGACGTGGAAGTTAATGATTTTAAAATTTATAATGCAGATACTGTTGAAGACGCAGCTATCATTGGTGTAAGGCTAATTAATGAAGGGAAAGCGGATTTTTTAATGAAAGGAAAACTGGAAACCGGCCAGTTGCTTAAGGCTGTAGTTGATAAAAATAATGGACTTGGCATAGGCGGGATAATGTCTCATGTAGCATTTAAATCATTGCCAAGATACCACAAGCTATTAGTTATAACTGATGGTGGTATGAATCTATATCCTAATTTGGAACAAAAAAAGGCTATTATTGAAAACGCCGTAAAAGCATTAATAAACCTAGGGTATGATAAACCAAAGGTAGGTATATTAGCTGCCGTTGAAAAGGTTAATCCTAAAATGCCTGAAACGATAGAAGCCGCACAACTAAAGGAAATGAACGAAAAAGGAGAGATTAAAAACTGTATAATTGAAGGTCCCATATCTTTTGATTTGGCTATATGCAAAGAAAGGGCTATAGCTAAAAATTATACTAGTGAGGTTGCCGGAGATGCTGATATCTTAGTGGCACCAAATATAACTACAGGTAATATACTGGGTAAATGTTTGGTAGAGATGGCCGGTGCCAAAATGGCCGGTTTAGTTTTAGGTGCAAAAGCACCTATTGTTGTTACATCAAGGGGCTCATCAATGGAAGAAAAGTATTATTCCTTGGCATTTGCGGCAGCTGCCGCAAGAGGTATCTAAAATTAAAATAGAAGAAAGGTGGTAAAAAATGAATAGTTTAAAAGCTAAATGGGCAACAAAACAGCCGGGGCGTGGAATATTTGTATTAATCGTTACAGCAATAATAGCCTTTATTATTACCGGAAGCTTCAATATAGGAACATATTCTAATTTTTTCGGTTATCTAGTTATGTCTTGTATCGGTATGTTTGTTGTTCTGGGTGCATTGTGGAAAGGTAAAAGCTTACCTATGGAGAATATCCCTCAGCCTTTAAGCGGATTACTGCTTGTACTTTTTGCGTTTTGTTGGGGTACGTTGGTATGTTTCGGTTTAATTAAATTTTTGGGAGGGGGTGCCTTACATCCGTATGTTGCTCTCCATACGATTCTGTCAATAATTACAACTTTTTTCCTCTTCCTAGCATTTAACTTTTGGCCCTTCACCAAACTATCATTACCGGCTGCAGGGTTTACTTTTATTGTAACAGCTTATACTATTTCATTTTGCTTAATGCAATTGTTTAATTTCAATGAATTGTCTTATCCTGCGGGAATAAAGCCATCACCTATTGGCTCAGTTCCCCTTTACGTAGAAGGAGGACCATTATCCGTATTCTTCGCTCCCAGTGGTCCATTTTTATGGGAGCATGCTATAACATATGCTATAACGTCTGTTGTTTTTCTATGGTGCTTCGCCATATTAGGCATGTGGCCCTTTAATAAATTTAATTTAAAACAACCTGCTTTTGGCATAGCTATTACGGTGACTTGTCTGATACTAGGTGCCATAACCTTTAATATCGCTGTCAATATGATGAATATCGAACCCTTATTGTTTATGTCTTATGCTATTTCTATAATATTTGGCGTTTTGATAACATTGACAATCTTTCAAACTTGGCCGGGTAATAAACTAGACAATCCCCTAATAGGTGGTTTTGTAAATCTTGGATTCTCTATTGTAATTGGAGTTATCGGTTACCTAATTGTACGTAGTTTTTGTTATTGGCATTTTGGTGAAACAATGACTTATCCCGATGGACTTTTTGCATTAGACACAATGATGCTGGGTCTATTATTTCCAATGTGGGCAGCTTATGGTGATCTTTTAGATTTTTGGCCTTTGCCGTTGCCACCCAAAGAGGAATAGATTTGATATCAAATTAAATAAAAGGGTGATTATATGGGAACAAGGATACTAGTGATAAATCCCGGATCAATATCGACAAAAATTGCAGTTTACGATGACACTGAACCTTTATTCGTAGAATCTATTGAGTATAAAAAAGAGGAATTGTCAAAGTATGCCGAGATTTTGGAACAATTGCCAATGAGGATAAATACAATCTTTTCCGCACTAGTAACACATGATATTGATTTAAAATCCATTAATGTTATAGTAGCTAGAGGGGGTTTATTACCACCTGTTAAATCCGGTGCTTATAAGGTGAACGAAGATATGGTATACCAACTTAAATACCAACCGCAAAATGAACATGCTTCAAATTTGGGAGCTATAATAGCAGACTCTATATCTCAAGATTTAGGCATAGATGCCTATGTATATGATCCTGTTACTGTAGATGAGTTGGAACCTATTGCTAGAATTACCGGATTGCCTGAGATGGAAAGGAAGGGTATGGGGCATAACCTTAACATGAGAGCCTCTGCCATAAAATATGCTGAAAGGGTAGGAAAACCTTATAAAGAATTGTCTCTTATTGTTGTACATCTTGGAGGTGGTATTACTTTAAGCCTTCATAAGTGCGGACGGATGATAGATATGATATCCGATGATGAAGGGCCCTTCTCACCGGAGAGGGCCGGTGGGCTGCCTGTTTTTCAGGTAATAAAGATGGCTACCTCACCCGAATATGATTACAAAAAAATGATGAAAAAGGTAAGAAGGTATGGGGGGCTAAATGCATATTTTGGAACTACTGATGCCAAAGAAATTGAAAGCAGAATTGTAAATGGTGATGATAAGGCTGCTCTTATATATGAGGCCTTAGCTCATAATGTGGCCAAAAATATAGGTAAGCTTGCAGTAGTTGTATCAGGTAAACTTGACGCTATAATTTTAACAGGCGGCATAGCTTATTCCTCAATGCTTACCGGCTGGATAAAAGAACGAGTTGAATTTATAGCACCGGTGGTAATGCTACCCGGTGAAAATGAAATGGAAGCGCTGGCATTGGGAGTATTAAGGGTAGTAAAAGGTGTTGAATTATCACATGTTTTTGTCAGGGATAATGTGTAATAATAATGGAAAGGAGAATTCAAATGAGTCAAGATCTTAAAATTTTATTGGAAAACTCAAGGCTCGCACTTGAAAAAATGAGAAAATCCACTCAAGAAGAAGTGGACTTAATGTGTCGTGTAATTAATAAAGCCGTATCGGATAATGCGGAGGAACTTGCTAAACTAGCAATAGAAGAGACTAATATGGGTGATGTGCAATCAAAAATTATTAAAAACACAACTATGGGCTCCGGAGTATGGCTTACGATGAAGAATAAGAAATCTGTAGGAATCGTTAGGGAAGATGAGGAGAAAGGCTTAGTATATGTAGCTCATCCAAAAGGTGTTATTGCGTCTGTGTCACCTATCACCAACCCGACAATAACTCCATTGGGAAATGCGATGTTGGCTATTAAAGGTAGAAATACAATAATTGTTTCCCCACATCCAAGAGCCAAGAGGACAACAACAAAAACCATCGAATATATGAATAAAGCATTAGCAGAGATTAGCGCACCGGAAAAAGTGATACAAATTGTTGAGGATCCCAGCATTGAGGCGACACAAGCATTGATGGCGGCAGCTGACGTTGTTGTAGCTACCGGTGGCATGGGTATGGTAAAGGCGGCATATTCAAGCGGTAAACCTGCTTTTGGCGTAGGACAAGGTAATGTTCAGGCCGTTATAGATGAAGAATACGACAATTTAGATTTAGCTGCTCAATTTATTATAATGGGTAGAAGTTTTGATAACGGTGTAATCTGTGCATGCAATCAATCAATTATAGTGCATAAAGATAAGAAAGATGCTATGATTGAGGCTCTAGAGAAAAATGGTGCTTACTATATAGGGGAAAACGCAGAAGTTGATAAGATTAGAGATGCACTATTTAAAGATGGCAGACTGCAAGCGGATATAATTGGAAGGCCTGCATTTGAAATAGCTAAAAAAGCCGGGCTAGAAGTACCAGAAGATATAGCTGCTTTAGTAGTAAATACGGAAGCTCGAGGTAATGAAGATTTATTATGCGGTGAAAAATTATGTCCGGTTTTGATACTTACAACGTATGAAGATTTTAATGATGGGATAGAAATAGCCAGAGCAAATCTGTTGTATCAAGGTGCCGGTCATACTGCGGTGATTCATTCTGATAATAAAGAAAAGATTGAATATGCAGCAGTTGAACTTCCTGTAGGAAGGCTTTTAGTTAATGTTCCCGGTATAGCAGCCGGAGGCGGAGGTTTATTTACCAATCTTAATCCTACCCCATCGCTTGGTTGCGGATCTTGGGGCGGAAATAGTATTTCTGAGAATCTTACCTATGAGCATTTGCTGAACATGGCAACGATAGCTTATCCGAGAAAAGATGAACCTCCAACAGATGAAGAAATCTGGGCGGAATAATTGGAATACCGAAAAAATTGAAGTGTTGGGGTGGTGTACCATCCAACGCTGTCATTTTTAAGATTTAGCCGAAGAATCTTGGAAGGTAGGGGCGGTCTGTGACCGCCCTGACAGCTTATATATGTAATTTTGAAAAGCATCGAAGGATCTTGAAAAGCTTGGGGGATATAGAATTTTTAATTTATAAATTAGATAGAAGGAGATAACAAATGAAGACGAGGACGCTTATAATAGGTACATTTTTAATGCTTTTTTTAGGCTTAATCTATGCTTGGTCATTATTTGCAGCACCTTTGGAGGAAGCTTTTAATTGGTCAAGAAGCCAAACATCAATAACCTTTTCTATAAGCATGACAATGTTTTGCCTTGGTTCAATTTTTTCCGGTATGATTTTAAAAAAACGCCCTCCCGGAAATATTATTTTGTTTTCTGCTGCACTTTTTCTTATAGGTTTTTTTACAGCTTCAAGAATTGCAAATATTTGGGGCTTATACATGTCCTATGGCGGACTATGCGGTTTAGGTGTGGGACTAAGCTACAATGCAATATTATCAACAGTTCCTAAATGGTTTCCTGATAGGGCAGGCTTTGCCACAGGAACCCTTTTGATGGGTATGGGATTAGGGAGTTTGATACTAGGTATTATAGTAAATAAGGCTATAGATTTGTTAAAATGGCGTGTAGCATTTAAAATATTGTCAATAGTTTTTTTCGTAGTATTTCTTACCGGGTCATTTCTTATTAAAAACCCTGTAGCAAAAAAGAAATCTGCCGAAATAAAAAAAATTATTAAGAATTATACTCTTTTTGAAATGTTGAAAACAAGTGATTTTTGGATGTTGTTTATTTGGTCTGTTATCGCATCATCTATAGGATTAGGAATTGTCTCCAACGCCGGTTATATGGCAACGGAATTCGGTATAACATCCGATTCATTAGCGCTTATAGTCGGTATGGTTTCTATTGGTAACGGTGTAGGACGATTACTTTTCGGTACTATTGCCGATAGAATTGGCGGAGATAAAGCCATGATAATAAGTAATCTTGTTTTTATAGGCGGTTTATTACTGATAATTCTTGCAAATAAAACAAATATACTATCTTTTATTATCATAGGGTTTATTATGGGAGGCATAGGGTATGGTTCTTCCCCTACGTTGTCGGCAGCTCTCACTAAGAAAAAGTTTGGTGAAAAGTATTATCCATTAAATCTAAGTGCTATAGTAATGGCCTTAATACCTGCGTCTTTAATTGGGCCTACAATATCAGCCGGAGTCTACCAACAAACCGGACAGTACCGTAATGTTTATTTTATAATGATAGTAATGGCAATAATCGCATTTTTACCTGTAAAGATTTATAAAGAATAGAATTAGACATCTTTATATTCTTCAATTATTTTTACAAATTTATCGTAGTTATCCAAAAATACTTGAGTCATTACAGGATCGAAATGTTGCCCTTTTTCTTCTTCAAAAAGTTTTTTAATCCTGTCATGATCCCATGAAGGCTTATAAACCCTAGGGCTTGCCAAGGCGTCAAATACATCGGCGATGGCACTTATTCTACCATAGGGATGGATTTCTTCTTCCCTCAGACCATTGGGATATCCTTTACCGTTCCATTTTTCGTGGTGCTGCTCGGCTATTATAGCTGATGATTTTATTATAATACGCTCAGAATTTTTTAATAATCTATGACCTATAGCCGTATGATTTTGCATATGCTTAAATTCTTCATCCGTAAGCTTACCCGGTTTTTTTAAAATACTGTCGGGAATAGCTACCTTGCCGATATCATGCATGGGAGAAGCCATTTTAATCAATTCCGCTTCCTCTTCATCCATGCCATAGAGAATAGCTAATAAAGATGAAATTTCAGCAACTCTTTTAACATGGTTTCCGGTCTCTTTTGAACGGCTTTCTCCAATTTCCGCCATAAGAAAAATAATTTCTTTTTGTGTATTAACTATTTCTTCATTAAGCATTGCATTAGATATTGATTTTTCAGAATAATCTGCAACCATTTTTAAGGTCTCTATATCCTCCTGAGAAAATTCTTCCGTTGCCGTCATTTTATTTACAGCTTGAAAAGCCCCCATAATAACTCCTTCATTATCATAAAGGGGTAAAGCTAAAAGAGCCTTTGTCCTGTATCCTGTTTTCTTATCAACTTCTTTATTAAAATTAGGATTGTCATAAGCATTATTGGTGAAGTATTCCGATTGGGTGGTAAAAACATGACCGACAACACCGGTATTTGCCGGTATACGCATTATGGGTATACCATGTGCCACCTTTGTCCATAACTCATTCTTTTCTTTATCATATATCCAAATAGAACAGCGATCTGCTACGACAAGCTGTCTGCCCAGATCAGCCATCAAATGCAGAAGATTGTCCAACTTTTTTTCTTCGGCAATCTTTCCGACGTATTCAAAAATCAATTTGAGTTTTTGTTTAGAGTTTAACTCTTTTTTATATTTTTTTATCACTACTACTCCTCCATCGCATGATTTGAGGTTTCACTTTTATATAATTAATTTCACTTTAGTTTAATCATATTATCGACCTATTGTGCCAAATTTTTAACTTCATTAAATCAACTATGCAAAATAACAGCTAACTCCCCAATAAAAAGAATTGGTAATTGTCATTTCGAACATTCCTTCCCTTTCATTCTAAACGCCCTTTCTCGTCATTCTGAACGCCCCTTCTCGTCATTCTGAACGCCAGTGAAGAATCTTCCCCACCGATGAAAAATCCTTCATTGCAAGCTCCTTAGAATGACAATATAAGCTAGATCATGCTATATACAGGTATTAACAAAAATAGTATAGCATAAAAAGACAAAAGATGATAATATTATAATAATATTCGCCAATATTTTGACAATCTTCCCATGATAAATGTTACAGTAATCAAGTTCCATAGAAAATTTAAAAATAAAGTATAGGAGGAGTGATGATATGGTTTATAAAAAATGGTTTAGAGGTATAGCACTTATTGCCTTGCTACTATTATTCGGTGCAAGCTTTTTAATTGTGACAACAGGAGATAGTATCGTTTCTAAGCCGATGGAGGTCTCTTCTTTTAGTTTCCCTAATGATATTGCCTATTCTGAAAAAACAGACGCATTAATAATTGCGGATTCTCAAAACCACAGGATATGCTTACTCAGTTTAAAAACCCTTAAAACTACCACTATATCAGGAATTACAAAAGGAATTGATAGATTTGGTTTTCCCGGTGGGGGGTATGTAGACGGAGAGCTTAAAAATGCTATGTTTAACCGACCAAAAGGGATTGCTGTAGCTGAAAGCGGAGCAATTATTGTTGCCGATACCGGAAACCATGCTATCAGACAGATTTATAACGGTAAAGTAACTACTATTGCAGGGGGCAAAACTATCGGATATAAAGATGATAAAGGTACTAATGCAAGCTTTCGAAACCCGTCAGGTGTAGCCATAGATGATGATGGTAATATTTTTGTTTCCGATACTTTAAACAATGTTATAAGGAAAATTGATCAAGAAGGTAATGTAACCACATATGCGGGGAAACAAGGAGATTCAAGTATTTTAAACGAACCTGTCGGATTAGCTGTAGATGAAAAAGGAGTTCTTTATATTGCAGATGGCGGTAATCATCAAATTAAAAAAGCTATATCCAAAGATAAAGTTGAAACTTTAGCCGGCATTCACTTTATAAAAGACAAAGAAAGCGGTTATTGGGCAGGGGGCTTTATAAACGGTGATGCTAAGAAAGCTTATTTTAATTTTCCAAAAGGAATTGCATTGAAAGATGACGGAACATTACTTATAAGTGATACCTATAACCATGTTATAAGGGCTATTGATAATACGGGAGTTTATACAATAATAGGCGCAGGAGTGGCAGGAGAGGATTTTGACAACAAATTCATTTCCTATCTTGATGGTCCTATAGGTATTACCTATGCAAAGGAGACGCTGTTTATTGCAGATCAATGGAATAATAGAATTTTATTGATTCCCGATAAAGGTAAGAACCTAGTGGCTATAGACAAAGTGGAGTCACAAGAGGGGATACTTACATTTATAGATAATAAGGAAATAATTTTTCCTGATGTACAACCCGCTATTATAGACGATGAAATAAAAATTCCCATCAGAGCAGTCGGTGAAGTATGGGGAGCAGAGGTACATTGGAATCAGGATAAGAAACTTGTTATTTTAGAAAAGGGAGAAGAGACGATAGAATTATCCCTGGAAGCTAGTGACTTTATTGTTATTGAAAGCAGAACCTTGGCAAGTCCGGAAACATTAAAAGAAAAGCTTGGGTTAGATGTACAATGGATAGACGATTATAATATTATTTCTATTCAATGAGAATACATATTTTTAAAACAAGGATGATTTATTAATGGAATTAAAAGTGTCATTTTGGGGAGTGAGGGGCTCTAAACCGACACCTGGGAAAAGCACCATACAATTTGGCGGTAATACATCCTGTGTGCAAATAGAAGCAGGAGGTAAAAACCTTATATTTGATGCAGGTACAGGTATTGCTGAGTTGGGTAATAAGATGATGATGGTAAAAGGCAAAAAAGAAGGAGATATATTCTTTTCCCATCTTCACTGGGATCATATACAAGGTTTACCCTTTTTCACACCCTTATATTGCCCGGGAAATCAGTTTCGCCTATATGGTGAAGATAAGGAAGAAATAAAATTTCAAGAAGTTATTAATAAACAAATGAACTCTCCCTATTTCCCCGTGACTATGGGGATGATGAAAGCAGATTATGAGTTCATGAACATTAAGCCCAATCAGGTTATCGATTTGGGGGAGGATATAATAATTAAGACCTTTGAAGTAAATCATCCTAACGGATGTCTTTCCTATAAAGTTGAGAAAGCTGATTCTTCAGTAGTTTACAGCACAGATACGGAGCCAATGAAAGGACAAAGAAGGAAAGACTTTTTAGAGTTTATTCGGGGGACGGATATATTAATATATGATACTCATTTTACGGATGCTGAATACTTTGGAACAGGTGGTTATGAAAATAAAATAGGCTGGGGACATTCCACTTGGGAAGAGGGTACAAGAATAAGTAAAGAAGCGGACATAGGATATTTAATACTATTTCATCATAAAGAAAATCGCAGTGACAAAGAGCAACGTGAAATAGAGCTATCAGCACAAAAAGAATTTAAAAATACCATAGCAGCGAAAGAAGGTATGGTTATTACAATAGGCGGTGAACCTTTTGAAAAAGTGGTCATTAGGAATCCATATTAGTTTATTTTTGCTAATTGCATTATTTATGTACTTTCAAGTATTTGAAACATTTGATTACAGATTGCAAGACTTATTGTATCAAAAAGAAGACAGTGCAATAGCTGATATCGTAATAGTAGCTATTGATGATGAAAGTCTTAATGTAATAGGCAAATGGCCTTGGCTTAGGGATTATCATGGAGAGCTAATTCGTCTTATAGAAGAAGGAGAACCTTTGGCTATAGGATACGATATTATATTCTCTGAGGAATCTGCCGAGGCTTATGATGATGATTATCTTGTATATACGGTTTCAAATTTTAGCAATATTGTTTTTCCCGTTTACGGAACCTTCGGCGGTAGTGCAAGCCGTGGAGTATTGGAATCTCACGATTTGACAAAACCTTTCTGCGCATTAGATGATGTATCAAATACGGGGCATATAAATACTATTATGGATAATGACGGTATAGTAAGGAAAGCCATACTCAGCTTTGAATATGAAGGGGAAAAAATAGAGAGTTTAAGTTGGAAATTATATAAATACTATGAGGAGAAATTTGGAAGTCATGGCTTAGCTATGAAAGATATACCCTTAGATTTCTGGCAGCGTACAACTATAAGATATAGCGGGGAACCATATAGCTTTGAATACATACCTTTTCATAGGGTTTTAAATGAGGATATTCCCGGAGAGTATTTCAGAGATAAGATTGTATTAGTAGGGCCAACAGCTGTAGGGCTTGCCGATGATTATTATTTTACACCTATGGCACCACAGGTACCCATGTACGGTGTGGAAATTCATGCCAATATGATTCAGCAATTTATAAAAGGTAAGTTCTGGGTAGAAGTATCATTATTTGCACAGCTTGTAATAATGCTTACTCTTAGCGTTATAGGATATCTTTTATTTCAAAGATTTAAGCCGGGATTAGGAGCCTTGGTCTTAGCGGTAATTAGCGTATTATTTATAATCATTGTCAAAATGCTTAGCACCGGGGACAAAGGCTATATAATGAGCTTTTTATATCCAACGGGGCTTTTGAGCCTTCAATATATAGAGGTTCTAGGAGAAAAATTTATACTTGAACAATTGGAAAAGAAAAGAGTTACCGATGTATTTGGTAAATATGTGGCACCGCAGATAGTGGGCAAAATCTTGGAAGAAGGAGAAAAAGGACTAAATCTAGGTGGGGCGAGAAGGGATATTACCGTACTATTTGTAGATATTCGTGGATTTACGCCTCTCTCCGAAGCTGCGGAGCCTGAAGAGGTTGTGTCCATATTAAACGATTACCTTACCTTATGCGCCAAATCCATATTTGATTACGGAGGGACACTGGACAAGTATATAGGAGATGCTGCAATGGCATTATATAATGCGCCTTTGGATTTGGACAATCATCAGCTAAGAGCGGTACAAACCGCATGGGCGATGAAATCAGGCGCAGAGCCTTTACAAAAAAGATTGGAACAAAGATTTGGTAAAATCGTTCAGTTTGGTGTAGGTATACATACAGGAAGTGCTATTGTAGGTAATATCGGAGCGGATTTCCGTATGGATTTTACTGCTATAGGAGATACAGTAAATACAGCAGCGCGTATCGAAGCCAACAGTAAAGGTGGACAGATACTTATCAGTCAAGAAGTATACGATCACGTAAAAGATTATGTGGAAGTGACTGATATAGGGCCTATACAGGTAAAGGGAAAGGCACATGCGTTGCAAGTATATCAAGTAGATAAATTAAAAATAGATTAAAAAATGGAGGTGTTTATTTATGGTAAAGAAAACTATCGCAATCCTGTTATGTATCATGCTACTTATTACCGCCATGCCCTTGACGGTTTTTGGAGCAGAAAAGATTTCAGCCAAGCTGATTCAAATGGACGGGGATGTTCAGATAATAAGAGCAGGAGGAGAAAAGCCCTTTAAGGCTTTTATAAATATGAGACTTACTGAAGGAGACAGAATTATTACAGGGCTTTCAGGCAAGGCAAAGGTGCAGATGGACGATGAAGTGATAATTACCCTTGCAGAAAATACCAGAGTCTATCTATCGGAACTTAGAGGTTCTAATGGTGCGAAACAGAGCTCCATAAACCTTCAATCCGGCGGTGTAGGTTCTTCAGTGAAAGAAAAACTAAAAGAAAATTCCAGATTTGAAATAAAGACACCCACAGCAGTAATGGGAGTCAGAGGAACAGAATTCTTTACACAATACTATAGTGGAAATGTTGACGTAAGAGTTGTGGACGGAACTGTGGAAATCAGAGTTAATGTGGGAAAGGATGGAAAAGTAACCGGCTCAGAAGAGGAAGCTACCACGACTTATACATTTCCTGTAGAAGCATTGCAGCAAATAGGGTTCAATGAAGGAGAAGTAGCAAAAGGAATAGACGATAAAGTGGAAGGTTTGGACTTGGACGGATTGCCTGTACCATTCTTAGATAGGATAAAAGAAATCAAACAGGAATCTCCGGGGAAAATACCGGAAGAAATAATTAAGCATATAGATAAAGCTGTAGAAAATGCTATCAAAAAGTTAAGAGAAAAGATGGAAAACAAAAACTTAGTTCCCGACGAAATAGCTTCGGCTTTAGAAAAAACAATAGTGGGAAATTTACAAGAAACAAAACCTACAATAAAACCCCCATCGCCACCACAACCCACAACGATATCTGGAAGCTCGGGTAGAGATAGAGATGATAATAGAGGAGGAGATTCAAGTCCATCTACGGTGGCTGTAAAATCTGTTGAAATAAGTGGTGGAGTTGTGGTGGGACAGACGTTAACTGCAAATGTAGTACCGGAAGGAGCTACTGTAAATTATCAATGGATGAGAAGTGGCAATGAAAATGATTCTTATGAAAATATTGATGGTGCAACATCGAATAGCTATAAATTGACAATTGATGACGTTGGTAAAGATATTAAAGTTAAAGTAACCGGGATTGATAATTATACAGGTACGATAGAAAGTAAACCGATAGAAGGTCCGAAAGTAGGCATAACTGCTACTATGGAAAAACATGAAATTGAACCTGGATATTCTGTTGATAGTATAGTAATTACTTTATTTGGCTCTAGTTTTAAAGAAGACGCCGGAAATTATGAATACTGGGATATATACTGGGATATAAAAGGTATCAGTGAATATGATGTTGACTTAATAGACGATAAAGCATATATTTCTGTTTATTGTTTAGATGAACATGTAGAAAAAGTAACAATTCAAGCTAAAGCTGATGCAATAGAAGAAGGTATAGATACCAATGTGTTTGAATTAAAAATATTTGAATTGTCGTTAGAAGGCGAGGATATTGAAATTATAGGTGGCTGCTATGAAGAAGATGGTATTTACAAAGCTATAAAAGGCACAGAGGTGATTGTGCTTATAGAACCGGAAGACGAACGAGAAATAATAGAATTCTTAGTAGATGGGGAAGATAGGAAAGAAGATTTGATTGAAGGAGATACTCACCTGTACTATACTTATACTTTTATCATAGAAAAAGATACAGAGATTGAGGTGATATATGAAGATTCAACTAACGAAAAATATTCAGTTGTTTTCGGTGTAGTTGCAGAAGAAGGCAATGAAATAGGTGGGAGTTTAAGTGCTACAATAGATAATACAAACATTATAAGTGGGATACAAGTAAAAGAAGGTATGACCATAGACTTTTGCGCTGAGCCAGAGACAGGGTATAGGGTGAAAAAGTGGTTACATGATTCTGATGAAGTGCTTGATAACGATAACAACCTATATGTAGGTAATTTGTATAAAGTAGAATACTTAGAAAAAGACACTTATATTTACGTTGAATTTGAGGAAGATTTATCTACTGAAGGATTTACATTAATTATCGAGGATGCTTCGGACCTTTCTTTAGAAATTAATTTAGAAGCTGAGCCATTAGTAGATGAAGAAAGTGGAGATATTCGTTATGAAGGAATAGAAGAGGATACTGAAATAATAATAATATTAACCTTGGGGCCTGGTCAAACACCAGAATTAAAGAAATTGCCCGGAGAAGAAATACTCGTACCCACAATAGATGAATATGTTTATACTTTTATCTTCGAAATAACCGGCGATACAACTATAGAAATAAGTATACTAGACAGCTAAAACCAGAGAGGCCTCGAGGCCTCTCTTAATCTTCACTTCCAATAATTATTCGCCGCAGCCACAGTCTGAAAATTGGTTGCTATAACATGTGAAGCGGCAATCAAACTATCCGCATTTGTAGAGTATTTCGGCCTTAGTTTTTTACGAATCTTTTCATCAGGCTGAGTATATTCAACACCCATCTGCGATAACTTTATAGCCAATTCAAAGCCCTCTTGGGGTGTATTAGTCTTTAAACTGTGAAGCCATTTTTTCATATCCTTAATCACCCTTTCATAATATAAAGAATAAAAATTCAAAATTAATACAATTCTTCATATACAGTATATGTCTATGAAAAACTAATGTACCTTAGTTATGGCTATAGCTATTGAAGTATCTGGTAAAATGAATTAAAATATTAGTAATACAGGCATTTGATGAAATCTCTTTAAACAATTACTAAAGACATTTTCAGGAGGTGCTTTAATGAGCCTTATTACTCAAAGAAGATGCGGTGTACTACTTCATATCTCATCTCTTCCGAAATATGACTTATGCTTTGATTTTATAGATTTGTTAAAACAAAGTGAGCAATCCTATTGGCAAGTACTTCCACTAAATCCTGTGATGTCGGAAGGCTCACCTTATAAATGTTATTCAGCCTTTGCCGGGGATACTCGTTATATTGGTAAGATTAAAGCGGATATAAAGTATTCTGATTTTGAGAGGGAAAATAGATATTGGCTGACGGACTATGCGCTATTTGTTGTATTAAAAGAACACTTTAAAAGCCTGCCTTGGAATAAATGGGATAAGGATATTGCCTTTCGAGAGGGAAAAGCAATAGATTATTACAAATCATTATATAAAAGGGATATAAAGGAAGAAAAAATTAAACAATTTGAATTTCATGCATCTTGGAAAGCAGTCATGGATTATGCGGAAAAAAACAATATACAAATCATTGGTGACATGCCTTTATATGTAGCTCATGACAGTGCAGACGTATGGGCAAAATCCCAATACTTCAAATTGGACGAAAAGGGTGAGCCTAAAAAGGTATCGGGAGTGCCGCCGGATTATTTTTCCATGGAAGGACAGCTCTGGGGTAATCCCGTGTATGACTGGGAAAGTATAAAAAGAGACAAGTATCAATGGTGGCTGCAAAGGTTTAGAAGACTTAAAAGTCTGACACATATTCTAAGAATAGATCATTTTCGTGGCCTTGAAAGCTATTGGGAGATAGATGCGGATGAAACCAGTGCAATAAACGGTAGATGGGTGAAAGCTCCCGGTGAGGATATGCTTAAAGCAGCGATAAAAGAAGGCAACACTATCATAGCTGAAGACTTAGGTATCATAACCGCAGACGTAATAGCCTTAAAAAACAGATTTTCTTTTCCCGGCATGAAGGTTTTGCAATTTGATAGGGATATCTATGAACAAAACCTTGTTGTTTACACCGGTACCCATGATAATGATACTATGCTTGGATGGTATAGGGAGCTTGTCGCAGATAATTATGAGAGAGCAAAGAATATATTAGCTTTAATGAGTGTAAACATTAGACAAAAAGAAGAAAATATAGTCTGGGATATTATAGAATATGCCTATAACAGCATTGCTAATACAGTTATCGTATCTATGCAGGATATTCTTTGTCTGGGCTCAGAAGCACGTATGAATGTTCCCGGAGTAGCACATGGTAATTGGAATTGGAAATTTGATCTTAAAGACTTTAACAAAGACAAAATAGAAAAGCTTAAAAAGCTTACTTTTAAATATGGCAGGGCAAACAATAGAAAGCATTTTGAAAATAAAAAAGCAGATATAAAAGAAGTGAACTATCAAGAACTTTATCAATTTAAACTGGGGAAAAACTATAATGCATATAAGACACAAGGCTCACATTTTTGTAATATTGAAGGAACCGAAGGCATATTATTTACATTGTGGGCACCAAATGCACAAAATGCATCTGTTGTTGGAGATTTTAACGGTTGGAACCCAAATTCAAATATGATGGAAAAGCATAAATGTGAAGAATTTTGGATTGCTTTTATTCCTGAAATACCATATTGGAATTCGTACAAATATGCAGTTACTGATAAAGATGGTAAAACGGTGTTAAAATCAGATCCCTTTTCTTTTCATGCTGAAACACGGCCAAAGACTTCTTCAAAAATAGTGGCTTTGGATAAATATATTTGGAGTAAAAATGAGATAGAGTGGGAAAAGCAAAAATGTTCACCCTATGATAAGCCGATAAATATATATGAAGTGCATTTAGGTTCTTGGAAAAGGGGAGAGAACAATAGGTTTTTAAGCTATAGGGAACTGGCTGACCTAATGCCAAAGTATGTCTCTAACATGGGATATACCCATATAGAGATTATGCCTGTTATGGAACATCCTCTTGATGATTCTTGGGGATACCAGATTACTGGGTATTATGCACCTACCAGCCGATATGGAACTCCTGAGGATTTCATGTATTTAGTTGATAAATGCCATGAACAAGATTTGGGAGTGATACTTGATTGGGTACCGGGACATTTTTGTAAAGATGAGCATGGTCTATATAGGTTTGACGGTACAAATCTATATGAATATGATGATTATAAAAAAGCTGAAAATAACAATTGGGGAACTCATTATTTCGATTTGGGTAAGGCTCAAGTCAAAAGCTTTCTTATTTCAAATGCCATGTTTTGGCTTGATTATTATCACGTTGATGGCTTTAGAATTGATGCAGTGGCAAGTATGTTATATCTGGATTATGAAAAAGACCCGGGCAAGTGGACTCCTAATAAATATGGCGGTCGCGAAAATATCGAAGCTATAGAGTTTTTTAGGCAATTTAATAAAGCTGTTTATCAAAGGCATCCTTATGCCCTTATTGTTGCGGAAGAATCGACATCCTGGCCTTTAGTAACAGCACCGTCTTATACAGGTGGCCTTGGATTTAAATATAAATGGAATATGGGCTGGATGAATGACATGTTGGAATATATGAGCCTTGATGCTGTTGATAGAAAATGGCATCATAAACTTATTACATTTTCTATGATGTATGCATATTCAGAGAATTTCATTTTGCCACTTTCCCATGATGAAGTTGTTCATGGCAAGAAATCAATGATAGATAAAATGTGGGGAGATTACTGGAAAAAGTTTGCATCACTCAGAATGTTTTATGCCTATATGATGGCCCATCCCGGAAAGAAGCTTAGCTTTATGGGAAACGAGTTTGCACAGTTCGTGGAATGGAATTTCAATGAGAGCTTGGAATGGTTTATGCTTGACTTCGAAATGCATTCTCTAGTCCACAAGTATGTACGGGAACTTAATTTTTTCTATAAAAAAGAAAAGGCTCTTTGGGAGCAAGACCATAAATCAGAAGGTTTTATATGGATTGATGCCAATAACTATTCACAGAGTATTATTAGTTTTATTAGAAAATCTAAGGATGCAAGTGATTTGATTATCGTTGTCAGCAACTTTACTCCTGTTGTTTATGAAGATTATTCAATAGGAGTGCCCATAAAATGTGACTATATTGAAGTCCTTAATACAGACAGTGATGCTTACGGCGGTTCCAATGTGATTAATGAAGGGAATATATCGGCTTGCGAAGGACAAATTCATGGAAACCCTTATCATATTAAAATAAAAATACCGCCGCTTGCGACAATCTATTTAAAAACAATGGCTGAGCAGCAGTAGAGCGATGAGTAGAGCGATGACTGAGCAATCGTTCAACGACTGTTCAGCAATCGTTAAAAGAAAGGGGAGAGATAAGAATGTCAAAGGAAGTAATAGCTCTTATACTGGCCGGCGGACAAGGCACTAGACTTGGCAGCCTTACAAAGAAAATGGCCAAGCCCGCCGTTGCATTCGGTGGCAAATATAGGATAATAGACTTTACTTTAAGTAATTGCTCTAATTCCGATATTGAGGTAGTCGGTGTATTGACTCAGTTTGAACCTTTGGTACTTAACTCCTATATTGGTATAGGAGCCCCTTGGGGACTTGACAGACGTGACGGAGGAGTGACCATTTTGCCACCATACCTAAACGAAGAAGGTGGAGAATGGTATAAGGGGACTGCTAACGCAGTATACCAAAATATTGAATTTATTGATTTGCATAAGCCGAAATATGTTCTGATACTATCAGGAGATCATATTTACAAGATGGACTATTCCAAATTGATTTCGTTTCATAAAGAAAAAGAAGCAGAAGCAACAATAGCTGTTTTAAAAGTGCCATTATCTGAAGCAAGCCGATTTGGTATTATGAATACAACTGAGGATGGCAGTATATATGAATTTGAAGAAAAACCGATAGAACCCAAAAGTAATTTGGCTTCTATGGGTATATATTTATTTAATTGGGATATTTTAAAAAAGTTTTTGCTAGAAGATGAGCAAGATAAGAAATCTCATCATGACTTTGGTAAAAATGTTATACCTAATATGCTGAATTCGGGTGTAAAGCTAATGGCTTATCCCTTTAGCGGTTATTGGAAGGATGTTGGAACTATAGAAAGCCTTTGGGAAGCAAATATGGACTTACTGGAAAGTGATAATGAATTGGACTTGTTTGATACCAATTGGAAAATATATTCATCGGCTTTCATACAACCTGCACAGTATATCGGCAAAGAGGCCAAAATAGTAAATTCTCTTATTGGAGAAGGTTGTAAAATATATGGTACTATAATCAATTCTGTAATTTTTCCCGGAGTTTATATTGCCAAAGATGCTATAATATCCGATACGGTAGTCATGGAAGATACGATAATCAATGAAAGCACCATTATAAATAAAAGTATAATAGGTAACAGATGTGAAATAGGCCAAAACTGCAAGGTGGGTAAAACTGAATCAAAGAATATTTCCATTATTTCCGATGATTTTTATATGGAAGGAGGCACTATTTATGTATAGCATACTTGGAATAATAAACCTTAATGAAGATGACAGTAGAATAGAAGAGCTTACATATAACAGACCTATTGCCGCAATACCCTTTGCAGGAAGATATAGAATCATTGATTTTACTATATCCAATATGGTAAACTCGGGGATAAATCATGTTTTTATTTTTACAAGAGATAAATACCGTTCAATTACAGATCACATTCAAACCGGCAGGGCTTGGGATTTGGAACGAAAAAATAAAGGTGTTTTTATATTTAATCCTTTACAAAACTATTATCCATATTTAAGAAGCAGTGATATGGATATAATATCGGATTATTTAGACTATATTTATTATTCTAAGGAAAAGTATGTAGTAATATCGCCAAGTTATTTTATCAGTCGGATTGATTATAGTAAAATGTTAAAAGAACATATAGAGCGAAAGGCGGATATATCTGTAGCTTACAAAAAGATTGAGAAAGAGACAGGAGAGTATTCCGATTCGGATTGTTTGATTATCGGTAAGGATAATAGAGTTATTGATATAATAAATAAAAAAGGTGCCAAAAATGTATTTATGGAAACTATTATGATGGAAAGAAAATTGTTTATGGATATAATAAACAAAAGAATCCTAGGGACGGATAAAGACCTTTTAAAAGATGCAGTCTTTCAATTAAAGAATAATTTAAAGATATTTGCCTATAACTACGATGGATATTTAGTTAAAATAGATACTATAAACACTTATTATAAAGAAAACCTTGAACTTCTAAAAGAAAGCACAATGAGTAAATTATTTTCTGACTCTTGGCCTGTATATACCAAAGCAAAGGATGAGCCTCCGGTAAAGTATCAAGTAAACGCTGAAGTTACTAATTCCATGATAGCAAGTGGTTGCTGTATAGACGGTACGGTGGAAAATTCCGTTTTATTTAGAAGGGTTGGTATCCAACCGGGAGTTAAAATAAACCATTGTATAGTTATGCAAAATTCAAAAATAGGCGAAAATGCGGTTTTAGAACATGTAATATTGGATAAGAATGTTGTAATTTCATCAGGTGAAGTATTAAGAGGAACATGGGATGATCCCATAATAATAGAAAAAAATCAAATTATATAAGGTGGTGAGGGTATGGTAAGAGTACTATTTGTCGCTTCCGAGTCTGCACCCTTTATCAAAAGCGGTGGTTTGGGAGAAGTCATTTATTCTTTATCAAAAGAAATAAAAAAAATAGATATAGATGCCGGAGTAATATTGCCTAAATATTCAGAGATACCTTTTAACTTTCAAAAAGAGATGAAAAAACTATATGCTTTTAATGTAAATGTCGGCTGGAGAAATCAGTATTGCGGCATCGAATACTTAGAACTTGATGGAGTACCCTTTTATTTCGTTGATAATGAATACTATTTCAAACGATGTGGCATGTATGGGCATTATGATGAGGCGGAGAGATTTGCTTTTTTCTGTAGAGCTGTGATAGAATCATTGGAATATATCGATTTTTTACCTGATATAATCCATTGCCATGATTGGCAAACGGGCATGGTTGCGCCCATGTTAAGGATTGACTATCCAAAATATAATAGTATCAAAACCATATATACTATACATAATCTATATTATCAAGGTGTTTTTCCCAAAGAAATTTTAGAGGACTTATTAGGACTTGATGAGAGCACCTTTAATATTTCCGGGCTTGAGTTTTATGGGGGAGTCAATTTTATGAAGGGCGGCCTTAATTACTCCGACATAATCACAACAGTCAGCAGGAATTATTCGGAAGAGATAAAAACACCTTTATATGGCGAAAGATTAGATGACATATTGCGTTCAAAAAGCAATATACTCTTTGGGATAGAAAATGGTATAGATTATAGCATTCATAATCCGTCTACCGACCCTTATATATATCAAAAATATGATGTGAACACCATAGACTTAAAGGTTAAAAATAAACTGGCTTTGCAGAAAGAATTGGGTTTGACAGTAGATTCTAATATTCCTATGATAGGTATGGTAACAAGACTTGTAAAACAAAAAGGAATAGATATTCTTCTATCGAGACTTGAGAAAATTATTAAAAAGGACCTTCAAATAGTTATTTTAGGTACAGGGGACAAGCATTATGAGGATATGCTTTATGAAATGAAGGCCCAATACCCAGAAAAAGTCTCTGTTAACATAATGTTTGCAGATAGACTGGCACATAAGATTTATGCTGCTTCGGATATTTTTCTTATGCCTTCATTGTTTGAACCTTGCGGGCTTGGCCAGATGATAGCCTCAAAATATGGAGCTATTCCTATAGTAAGAGAAACAGGCGGATTAAAAGATACTGTTATACCTTATAACGAATATACTAAAGAGGGCACCGGATTTAGTTTTAAGAATTACAATCCGGGGGAATTGAACAACACAATAGATTATGCAATTAAATTTTACAATGATAAAGAAGTATGGCGAAGAATAATGCAAAACGCTATGAACTTGGATAATAGTTGGAAAAAATCATCCGGTAAATATAAAGAGTTGTATTTAAAGGTTATGGAGGAAAAATAATGGCTTTATCAAAACCTAAAGACGCAAAGGACTTTAAAAATGACGTTTTAGATGAACTAAAAGATAATTTCGGTGTTGAGCTTGATGACGCAAGCAAATTAAACAAATACTTGGCAATTGGTAATGTTATAAGAAAATATAGCAATGAGGATATAATTAAAACAAATAATATGTATAAAAGAAATAAAACAAAGCAAGTCTATTATTTTTCCATGGAGTTTTTATTAGGAAAGCTTTTAGAAAGCAACCTTATTAATCTCGGTCTATTAGATATTTTCAAGGAAGCGTTAAAGGATCTTAATATATATTATGAAGATATTATTGATATGGAGAATGACCAAGGTCTAGGGAATGGCGGTTTAGGAAGGCTGGCTGCATGTTTTTTGGATTCCTTGGCTTCACTGGATATTGCGGGACATGGTTGCGGTATACGTTATAAATATGGCTTTTTCAAACAAAAAATAATAGACGGGCATCAAGTGGAATTATCAGATAATTGGTTGAGTACCGGAGGTATATGGGAACTAAGAAAAGAAGATAAAGCTGTTGAAGTGAGGTTCGGCGGTACCATAAAAGAGGTTTGGCAAGAGGATGGTTTAAAAATAACTCATGAAAACTGTGATACGGTTTTAGCGGTGCCTTATGACACACCAATAATCGGTTTTCAAAATAATACAGTAAACACCCTTAGACTTTGGAGTGCCGAAGCCAAACAAAAAGAACTTGATTTTACATTATTCAGCCGTGGAGAATACCTAAAGGCCGTAGAAGAGAAATATAATGTAGAAACCATATCACAAATACTTTACCCTAATAGCGATATTGAAGAAGGAAGAGTGTTAAGGCTAAAACAGCAGTACTTCTTTGTATCTGCGGGAATTCAAAGCATAATAAGAAGATATAAAAAGCTATATGGTAATCTTTCTTACTTCGATGTTCATATAGCAATTCAGATAAACGATACTCATCCTGCCCTTGTTATACCGGAGCTTATGAGAATCCTTATAGATGAGGAAGGTTTGAGTTGGAATAAGGCATGGGGCATAACGACCAGAACGGTATCTTATACAAATCACACAATATTGCCTGAAGCTATGGAAAAGTGGAGCATTGATATGTTTAGGACTCTTATGCCTAGAATATATACGATTGTAAATGAAATCAACGAAAGATTTTGCAAAGAATTATGGATTAAATATGAAGGTGATTGGGATAGGATTTCTCGAATGGCCATAATATCAGATGGATATGTGAAGATGGCTCATCTAGCTGTCGTAGGTAGCAAAACTGTTAACGGGGTTGCAAAAATCCATTCAGAAATACTGAAAAGGCAAGTTATGTCTGATTTTTATAACTATTATCCTTATAAATTCTGCAATAAGACCAACGGAGTCACCCATAGACGTTGGCTTTTACTTTCAAACCCGGAACTTTCCGGCCTTATTTCACAAAGCATAGGAGATAGGTGGATTTATCACCCTACTGATTTGAGCAGACTCGAATGCTTTTGCAAAGATAATAATTTTTTAGAAAAATTAGCCGATATAAAAAGGAAAAATAAACTTGCTTTAATTGATAGGTTAAAGGATTCATGCGATTTGAATATAGATCCTGATTCCATATTTGATGTTCATGTGAAAAGAATCCATGCGTACAAAAGGCAGCTGCTAAATATTATGAATGTCATGGATTTATACTATAGGCTATTGGACAATCCGGAGCTTGATATTATTCCTCGTACCTTTATTTTTGCGGGGAAAGCGGCTCCCAGTTATCGTTTGGCAAAACAAACTATCAAACTTATTAATACTGTTGCGGATATGATTAATAACGACAAGACAATAAAAGATAAGATAAAAGTTGTCTTCATTGAGGATTATAAGGTATCCATTGCAGAGAGAATAATACCTGCAGCCGATGTAAGTGAACAAATATCGACAACTACAAAAGAAGCTTCCGGTACCGGCAACATGAAATTCATGATGAACGGTGCAATAACCATAGCCACTTTAGATGGTGCTAATGTTGAAATAAGAGATGCTGTAGGCGATGAGAACATAGTAGCATTCGGCCTTACGGAGAAAGAGGTTATGGAATATTATATATATGGCGGTTATAATTCGATAGAATATTATAATAGTGATTCGAGGATAAGAAGGGTTATTGACGGTATTTCAAATTCCGATATAAAAAGAAAAGAAGAATTTTCAGCAATAGTTGATTCATTACTTATCGGTAATGACGAATACTTTGTGCTTAAAGACTTTGATTCCTATGTAAAGGCACAGAATAGGATAGATGAATTATACAGGGATAATATTGAATGGCATAAGAAAGCTCTGATAAACATAGCTAATTCCGGGATTTTCTCCAGCGACAGGACGATAATAGAATACGCCAACGAAATCTGGGGAGTAAAAGCGGATTACAGAGTGTAGGAACGATGGCTGAACCTTTCTAAAATGTCATCCTGAACGCAGTGAAGGATCTTACGCAACGAATACACCGTAGGGACGACCTTTGGTCGCCAGCAAAACTAACTACCGGAAAGAAGGTAATCCCATGGATATTATCTACCATGATTCTCATGATTTAAAATATAGAAACCCCTTTGGTGCTGTAGAAAGCAATACCTTGCTTTCCATATCCGTTTCCGTGGCAAAAACCATAACTCCAAATGAAATATATATAAACATAATCAAAAAAAATAAAACCGAAACGATTCGTATGAATATTAGGGGAGAACATAACGGCTATATTTTTTATCAGGCACATTTAAACACTGATAACTATATAGGCCTTATTTTTTATTATTTCACCATAATTACTGATAAAGAAACTCTTTACTATGGCAATAATTCAAAATCACTTGGCGGCATAGGTTCTGTATATAATAATAATCCTAAACATTATCAAATAACTGTATATGAAAGGGTTTATCCAATACCTGATTGGTTTAAAAATTCTGTTGTATATCAAATTTTTCCCGATAGATTTTATAATAAAGATTTCAGAATGAAAAACCCTAAGAAAAATTCTTTTATATACGGTAACTGGGATGATGATCCTTTTTATATAAAAGATAAAGAAGGAAATGTAATCAGATGGGATTTCTTTGGCGGTAATATAGAAGGAATAATTGAAAAGCTTCCTTATGTTAAAGAACTGGGTATAAGCGCTATTTATCTAAATCCAATTTTTGAAGCAAGCAGCAATCACAGATATGATACAGGAAATTACAAAAAAATTGATCCTATGCTTGGTGAGGATCAAGACTTTATAAACCTATGCAATGAAGCGGAAAAATTAGGTATAAAAATTATATTAGACGGTGTCTTTAGCCATACGGGAGCCGACAGCATATATTTTAACCGTTATGGTAATTATCCGGAGCTTGGTGCCTATCAATCAAGAGAATCCGCATATCATAAGTGGTATAAGTTTTCCGAGGATTATAAGGAATACAAATGTTGGTGGGGTATAGAAGCCCTGCCTAATGTAAATGAGATGGAACCTACTTATATTGATTATATAATTTCGGATGAAGACAGTGTTATCGCTCATTGGATGAAAAAGGGTGCAAAAGGATGGCGATTGGATGTAGCAGATGAATTACCCGATGAATTTATAAAGCTTTTAAAACAAAGGATGAAAACAATAGATAAAGATTCGGTTTTAATAGGAGAGGTTTGGGAAGATGCTTCGAATAAAATCAGCTATGATATAAGGCGAGAATATTTTTATGGGCATGAGTTGGATTCTGTTATGAATTACCCTTTGCGAAAGATTTTTATAGATTTTATAACAAATAATATCAGTGGAAGAGAAGCCCACAAAAGAATAATGAGCCTATACGAAAACTATCCCAGGGAAAACCTCTATGCCTGCTTAAACTTAATAGGCGGACATGATGTAACAAGAATCCTTACGGTATTTGAAAATCAATTTAAAAATACTGAAATGGCAATAAAAGCGTTGAAACTTATCATCATGCTTCAAATGACTTTCCCCGGTGTTCCCTGTGTCTATTACGGTGATGAAGCAGGTGTGCGGGGAAGAACTGATCCGGATAATAGAAGAACCTATCCTTGGGGAAATGAAAATGAAGAAATTTTGTCATATTATAAAAAAATGATTGCATTGAGAAATGGTGATGATATATTTATTAGTGGAGACTTTGAATCAATTTGTATAGATGATGAATTATATGCCTTTAAACGAAGCTTTGAAGGTAGAAAAATTATTGTAATTGCTAATCCTACCGGGAATGATAAGGATATTTATCTGCAGGAGTTAGATGATAATATTAGAATTGATGCGATGTCAGGAAGGGTTATCCATATACCAATACGAACAATGGCTGAACAGTGACTGAGCATTATGGACCGTAGGGGTGACCTTTGTCGCCCGGTACAGCCCAAGGAATCCTACGGCATTGTATGAGCAACCTTTTGTCGCCCGGTATAACCTAAAAAACTAAGGAGTGAAAACTATTGAATAAAATTAAAAGAATCTATGTAGAAAAAAAACCGGAATTTGCAGTAGAAGCAAATATGCTATTGGAAGAACTAAAGAATTTCCTAGGAATCAAGAAATTAAAATCCATAAGGATAATCCATAGATACGATATAGAAGGTGCAAATGATGAAATATATAAAAAAGCAAAGACAATAGTCTTTTCAGATTCTTTAGTTGATTTAATTTATGACGAAAAACTCGTAATAGATAAAGAAGACAAATTCTTTACTACTGAATATTTACCGGGGCAATACGATCAAAAAGCTGATTTTGCCGCTCAATGTTTGCAAATCCTAGCCCTTGAAGAAAGGGCAAAGGTAAAAACAGCTCAACTGATAATATTGCAAGGGAATATAAGCGATGATGAATTTGAAAAAATAAAAAACTACTACATAAATCCAGTGGAAATAAGAGAAGCTGCTATAGAAAAGCCGGAAACCCTAGTAGATAATCCGGTGATACCTGATAAAGTAGAAGTCTTAAATAACTTTATTGATGAAGAAAATGTTGAGCCTTTTTTAAATACATTAGGCTTGGCGATGACAAAAGAAGACTTGGAATTTTGTCAGGATTATTTTAAAAACATTGAAAAACGAAACCCCACCATCACAGAAATCAGGGTTATAGATACATACTGGTCAGATCACTGCAGGCATACTACCTTTAATACCATTATTGATAAAGTAGAGATAGAAGGAAGCAAATATAAAGATGATATTGAAAAGGCTTTTGAAGACTATAAAAATGCAAGAAAATACGTATATCAAGATAAAACAAAAGAAATGTGCCTGATGGATATTGCCCAAATAGCCATGAAGGAAATGAGAAAAAGAGGAAGCTTGGAAGATTTAGAAGTATCCG
>JALNWH010000009.1 GCA_023230985.1 Bacillota bacterium | reverse complement strand
TATCATATTTATTGATGCAAACCGCAATCTTCACCTGAAAGTTATTTGCAGTTTTTATTATCCGCTCCATATCGCTTATTCCTGATATAGACGGCTCTGTAACAATTAAAACCATATCTACTCCGCTTAAAGATGCTATAACAGGACAACCTATACCGGGTGAACCATCAATTATTGCGAAATCAATATCTTCTGCCGCTGATTTAAGGCGCTTTTTAACATCACTAACTAATAATCCCGAGTTACCGCTTCCCATTTTTAATTGAGCAGTAGAAAAAATGCTTTCTCCTCTATACAGCATTAACTCCCCTGCAACGGCAGGTATCATAGTTATTGCATCTACGGGACATACATATTCACAAACACTGCAACCCTCGCACCCAAAGTAATCTACCTTATAATTATTATCTGCACCGTCTATACAAATGGCATTAAAACGACATTTCTGTCTGCATAAATCACATTTAGTGCATAAATCCGTATCTATTACTGCCTTATCCAACCCGTAGTAATCTTTTACTTCCGGTTCGGCAAGCTGACTCATAACTAAATGTAAATTAGGTGCATCTACATCACAATCTGCATAAGCTCTGGCTTTAGAAAGTTTTATAAAAGCGCTTGCTATAGTAGTTTTACCCGTACCGCCTTTACCGCTAAGGATTAACAGCTGCTTCATGTTGCGCCTCCTCAATTATTTTCTTAAATATTTCTGAGAACATTTTTTTATATTTTGGACTTTCTCTTGCAGCTATTAAGGCATTTGAATTTAGTGTGCCAAGTTCGCTATCAAAAGGAATTTTATCCAGTATCTTTATATTATTTTCTATGCAAAATTCTTCCGCGGGATTTTTACCATCTAGGCATTTATTCAGTATTACACTATGAGGTTTATTAAACAGTTTCACAAGTTCATACACCATGCTGAGATTATGAACACCAAATACTGTAGGTTCGGCTATCAAAACACAATAATCCGCATCTTTTATACTTTCCATAACAATGCATGCGCTTCCCGGAGGGCAATCAATTATTGTCTTTTGACTATTTTTGGGTTCTTCACCTAAAAGCTTATCAATTATAGGAATTCCCGAAGCTTCACCTATATTTAAAATGCCGCTCAATACATTAATACCTTGTGAAACACCTTTTTGCACTTCACCGATTATCTTATCTTTTTCCGTCAGCGCTTTTTCCGGACAGACCAACACACACCCACCGCATGAATGACAAATATTATCGAACACCATGAGCTTATTATTAATATAAGCCAATGCATTAAATTTACAAAATTCAACACATTTTTGGCATCCATTACAAAGCCCCATATCTACAACGGGTATTTTAACCGCTACTTTTTCTTTTATTACCTCTTTTGGCTTTAAAAAAAGATGTCCGTTAGGCTCTTCCACGTCACAATCAATATAAGTTGTATTTTCTCCTATAACTGCCATATTAACAGATAAAAGTGTCTTTCCCGTGCCACCTTTGCCACTTAGCACAGCAATCTTCATCCTATCTGCCCCCATGATCATGAAGCCCGGGATGTATATCCATAAGCGGAGATAATTTACCTTCATTAAAGGCTTTTATATTATCTTCGATAGAATCTCCCTCAGTTTTATAAAGCTTGATCTTTGCTACTTTTAATATACCCGCCGCATTATCGCCGCATCTGGGAGTAAGCAGTGCATCGACCTCATTATCTGCTATCATTTGTGCCGCTTTCACGCCTGCCCCTCCTCGACTTAAGGCCGCACTATTATTTAAAAAAGTGTTTTCTTTCGATTCTATATCATGTATCAAAAAATAAGGAGCCCTGCCAAAAGATTGACATACACCATTTTCCAAAGATTTATCATTTACCGGAATTGCTATTTTCATTAAAATTCTCCTCCTCTACCAAATCTACGTCTGTGACATCTTCCATTGCCACATGTTTTATCATAACCATTACAAAGTTCGTAGTCTCCGCCCTCAATCCTCAACATTTTTCCTTCGACTAAAGATTCAGCTATCTTTTTTCGCGCATCACTATAGATGCGCTGCACTGTTGTCCGGGCGACGTGCATCCTTTCGGAACATTCCTCCTGTGTCATTCCTTCCAAATCAATTAAGCGTATGGTTTCATACTCATCTACCGACATAATTATTAAGTGATTTTTATCTATATGCCTGTTTAGCGGACCAAAACTGTCTATTTCCGGTAAACCGCATACTCTTCTCCATTTTCTAGGTCTTGCCATATTTAAGTATTCACCTCACTTTTGCCTTATGAGCCCTCGTCTGCTTCCTCGTCTAGGGCCTGAACCAAATCTGCGAAAGAGCCCAAGTCCTCGCTCTCCTCGCCGATTAAATCCAATACCTCGTCTGGTTCCTCTACTATATCCGTAATTTTCATCATATCCGGCTGGATTAGCATCCGTACAAACACCTAAGCCTCTTCCTGTCATAGCTCCTCGACCTAAGGGTCCTGTTCCGTCTCTTCTCGGCATCATATCGCCTCCTTTTAACTTTCCCAAAATTCTCCGTTGCAAGCTTTTTGAAAATGACAACCTCGCAATCATCATTTTGATTTTAAGCTCTGAATCCTGAGTTCTAAGTTAATTATACACCGTTTCGGTCATATGTCAATAATTTACCTGTCTAAAATTCCTTTAATTAATTGGCAACTTTAGTTATAATTATACCAAGAGTAGTGATAAAAACAAACGTTTGACATCTACTAATCATATAAATTTCACTGAAATATTTAAGCATGGAGTGTAAATGATTATGAATAAAGTTGCTTGCGGCGTTGATTTGGGTGGAACAAAGCTTAGAATGGGAATAGTGAATAGTGACGGAAATGTTATTAAAAAAACTGAAATACCTACTCCTAAGCATAAAAGCCCTGAAGCCGTCGTAGATATCATAAATTGTAATATAAGAACCCTTCTTGAAAAAGCCAATATTAAACAAACACACTTAAAAGGTATTGGTATTTGTGTTCCCGGGTTTTTTAATCCTAAAACGAAAAAGATATTTGCTCTCACTAACCTTCCCGGTTGGGAAGGTATACCTATAGTAAATATAATAAAAGAAGAGTTTTATGTACCCGTTAAATTAGGGAACGATGCCCATATGGCAGCTTATGGAGAATATCTATACGGGGCAGGAAAAGGTACTAATAATTTTGTATATATAACTATAAGCACCGGCATTGGCGGCGGTGTGATAATTGAAGGAAAGCCTTATTATGGAACTAATCACGGTGCCGCGGAATTGGGACATATTGTCATTGATATAAACGGCGAAAAATGCAATTGCGGAAATTACGGCTGTTTTGAGGCTATGGCATCAGGAACAGCAATAGCAAGGTATGGAAAACGCATAAAAAATTTATCGGAAAATAAACCTATAAAAGCCGAACATGTTTTTGAAGCCGCCAAAGGAGGAAATAAAATAGCTATTGATATAATTGAGAAGGAAGCTTTTTATATCGGCATAGGCTTATGCAATATAATAGCTGCCTATAACCCGGAAATGATAGCCATAGGCGGAGGTGTATCTAATCAATGGGATATATTATATCCTAAAATAATGAAAATCATAAAAAATAGGGCATTAAAACATAATGCAAAGGTATGCGAAATATTAAGATCTGAATTAAGGGGAGATGCAGGAATCATAGGTGCAGCTGCTTCACTATTTTTTAAATGGATTTAAAGAAATATCTTAGATTCTTATCGAACGTATGTTCGTATAATGGAGAACAAACTTACTCTCCATTATAAACAGAAATTTCTCCTCCTCCTCTCCTCTTGGCCTGATATAATGCTTTGTCAGCCTTTTGAAACAATTCTTCATAAGAGATTTCTTCATGGAAAAATGCTATTCCCATACTGATTGAAATACGAATATCTTGATTCATTTCCGTAATAAGATTTGATAATTGTTCACACTTTGTTTGAACAAAATTTTTTGAAGGAATACCGTCTATATATATGCAAAACTCATCTCCCCCAATGCGCCCGGTAATATCTGTTTTTCTAAAAATTGACTTCATAGCCCTGCTTATGTTTGCTAAAACTTCATTCCCTTTTAAGTGACCAAAATTATCATTAATTTCTTTAAAATTATCACAATCGATTATTATTAAAGCGTCTGTTTTGTACTTATTTTTGCCCCTCATGCTTTCAATTATTAATTCTTTGGATGTCGCCGCATTATATAAACCGGTCATCCCATCTAATTGAGCTTTTGTAATAAGTTCTTCTTTTTCTGCCACTTCTTTGCTGACATCAACCAATTTCCCGATAATAGAGTGCATTTTCCCTTGATCATCTTTTACAATAGTACTAATAACCTTGAATATGCCTGTTTTACCGTTGCTAAGGGGAAGTTTAATTATTAAAAAGTTTTCATATGACCCTTTTCCCCTATCTTTTATAATAGACCTAGGTATATCATTGTAATCAGAGGTTTTTTTACAAATTAATTCAGTATTAAATATAGCATCTTTCAATTTTTCAATTACTAAATCCAACTTTCTTCCGGCTCCAAATAATTGAATGCTCCTTTCGGATAATTCCAATTCATCCGTGTCCACACAATAATCATATAGATACTCATTAGAAATATAGGCCAACGCTTCATATCTTTTGTTTTGCATCCTAAGTCTTTTATTTATATTGACACTAAAAATAACAACGAATAATAACAAACTAATGATTAAAAAAGCTATAATAAATATTTCATTGCTATAACCATCCATAACCATTGATAAATTAAGTTTCCTGTCTATATGTGATGTTACGTCTAATACCAAGGTCTGCATTTTTGCTTCATCTATAGCATCAATTGATTTGTTGATTATAGAAAGCAAAACATCGTTCTTTTTTGGAAAACCGATGCAATACTCCCTAGACTCTTTTCCCCTGGGGACAGTAACAATATTTCTATATCCATTTAATAATGTGTAATAAGCTACTGAATATGCATTCCCATAACCGTAATCAGCTTTCCCTTTTTCCACTGCATTTAATGTATCTTCTCTAGTTCCGTAATAAACAGCATTTTCTTCTTTTACACCCTCAGGTAACTGACCTCCCTTTACTCCGGCATAAACCTTGTTTCCCAAATAATTCGGATCTACCGATGAATTGATAAATAATATTGTTTCGGATTTTAAATAAGGATGTGACAATATCATATCAGCGGGGGCATAGCTGCCAGTCGCACTCAAATATATATCATAATCACTTTTTAAAGCTTCATCAACAGAGTTATATAATTCATATTCAAATTTAAGCCCTGTCATCTCCGATATTTCATCAAGAATACGTATCGTTATACCCTTTATTTCCCCGTCACTATTTGTATAGTGCAGAGGTGCTACCCCATCAATGGTAACCCCTTTTAGCACAATTCCCCGGGCTATATAATCTTTTTCCTCCTCGGTTAAATCTAATTGACCCTGAGCTGTTGCAGCACCTAAAAGGAACATTATAACAACAATTGTAAACACTACATTCTTAAATATATTTTTAAATCTATCCATAGATATTACTCACCCCGTTGTACCTAATTTTAGTAAAATTCAATTGCCCATCCATAAATCCGTTGAAAAGTATTTAACCTTTGCTCGTATAAAGTATAAGTTAATTAACTCCGTCTTTCAATGAAAAGTTTCAAAAATATAGTACTATATATCTATAAACCTAATCCCTTAGTCCCCCTCTTACCTTGTTCACCAATACTTCTAAACCGAGGAAGATAGCCTAATAAATTTTAAGAGAACCTATGGGGAATCTTTAACAAATGATAATAAAAAAGAGGGGCAATGCCCCTCCTTTTATTGTCATTCTCCTAAGAAAAGATTTATATCGTCTTCAACTGTGCCGATGCCTGCAATGCCGAATTTTTCAACAAGGACTTTTGCTACATTGGGTGATAAAAACCCCGGTAGCGTGGGACCAAGGTGTATATCCTTAACTCCTAAATACAATAATGCTAATAGTACTATAACAGCTTTTTGCTCATACCAAGCAATATTAAAAGCTATTGGTAATTCATTAACATCATCTAACTCAAAAACTTCTTTTAGTTTTAATGCAATCAATGCAAGAGAATAAGAATCATTGCATTGTCCTGCATCAAGAACCCTTGGAATACCTCCGATATCTCCAAGAGGAAGCTTATTATATCTATATTTGGCACACCCTGCTGTAAGAATAATCGTATCCTTCGGTAAAGCTTTTGCAAATTCAGTGTAATAATCCCTTGACTTCATCCTACCGTCGCAACCGGCCATAACAAAGAATTTTTTAATAGCCCCGGATTTAATTGCATCAACAACCTTATCCGCAAGAGAAAGTACCTGATTATGAGCAAAACCTCCGATAATAGTTCCTTCCTCTATCTGTTTCGGAGCTTCCAAAGTCTTTGCCAATTCGATAATTTCTGAAAAATCTTTTTTGCCTTCTTCGTTCGGTACAATATGAGGACATCCCGGGTAACCTACCGAATTAGTTGTAAAAATACGTTTCCTTATCTCTTCACTTTTGGGAGGCACTATACAATTTGTAGTGAACAAGATAGGTCCACGAAATGTTTCAAACTCTTCAATCTGTTTCCACCAAGCATTACCATAGTTACCAACAAAGTTTTCATACTTTTTAAAAGCAGGATAAGAATGAGCCGGTAACATCTCACCATGAGTATAGACGTCTACACCGGTTCCTTGAGTTTGTTCCAATAGTTGCTCCAAATCTCCCAAATCATGTCCGGAAATAAGGATAGCAGGATTATTTCTGACACCGATATTCACTTCGGTTATTTCCGGATGGCCATAAGTGGACGTATTTGCTTCATCAAGCAAGGCCATGGACTTTACACCATATTCTCCTGTTTTTAAAGTCAAAGCAACAAGCTCGTCCGCTGTCATTGAATCATCAAGTGTAGCTGCAAGAGCTTCATATATAAATTCGTTAACTTCAATATTCTTCTTCCCTAAATTCGCTGCATGTTCCATGTAGGCAGCCATGCCTTTAAGCCCATATATGATTAATTCGCGAAGAGAACGAACATCTTCATTTTCAGTAGCTAACACTCCGACAGTGGAAGCCTTGTCCAACATTTCTTCGCGAGAACCTACCGCAAATGTGGCCGCATCATGCAAGCCGGAATCGTTTTTATCAACTAAAGCATCCCTATAACCAAGCATCTTTTTAACCTGTCTCTCAAAAGCATCGCCATCAAAATTTGCATTTGTAATAGTCATAAAAAGACTGTTTAAAACCTGATGATTGGTGTCCGGAATGTTGCTTATATCTATTTTATTTTTTATCACTATATCTGCTATACCTTTTAGCGTATAAATCAGTAAGTCTTGAAGTTTTGCTACTTCTTCGTTTTTTCCGCATACACCTCTAACGGTGCATCCGGTATTTTTCGCTGTTTCTTGACATTGATAACAAAACATACTCATAATCATAACCTCCAATTTTAATTTTTTATTTATAAAAAACTTTTAATGTTGCTCAGAGTGACAGTGATGGGATAGCCAAAGCGGCTTTAAGGGTTACACTGTCGGCGGTGTTTCCGGTATAGAATCAGGTGCGGGTGCCTTTACAACAATCAGTTCTAAGGTATCAGAATGCAGATTTTTGACATTCATCTTCGTTTTAAAAGGAATTTTAAGCATGGTTCCCGCCTCATACTCATGAACTTCCTGTTCATTCAATCCTATGGAAAGCCTACCTCTAATAACAGTCATATATACATTGGAATTAGAAAAATGCTCAGGAAGTCCTTCATTCTTATTTAATATCATATGAAGATAATGAACATTTTCATCAAATAATATTCTTTCTATAGTTTTATCGTTTCCCTGAGCCAGCTTGAACACTTTTTCCACCATAAATTCTTCACCTCCGTGGGATTATTATATCATAGGTTTTATTTTAGTAGCAACAAAAAAGAAACGAACAAATTCGTTCCTTGTATTTTTGTTGTTATTCGGAATCTCCTGCTTACTGTCATTCTGAGGCTTTAGCGAAGGATTTTTTCTTCGATACAATAAGATTCCTCACTGCGTTCGGAATGACAGTGAGGGGAGCATTTTTCGACTCCTTCCCTTTATTTCTCGAATATAGCTACAGTGTTTCTTCCAAGGCTTTTAGCTTTATAAGTAGTATTAGCAGCATATTTAATTAATTCTTCCTCGGTTATATCTTTATCGTTAATTTGAATTATACCTGCACTGAAAGTAGCCCTAATAACCATATCCCCTGCATCAATATCTTTGCCTGCAAAACCTTCTCTTATCCTATCAATGACTAATAAAGCTTTTGAACTATCGGTATCAGGCAAAAGTACAATAAATTCTTCTCCACCATATCTAAATAAAATATCACATTTCCTAATATTCCTATTTAAATAAGATGCAAATTCTTTTAGCACTCTATCCCCTGCACCATATCCATATTTTTCATTGATAAGTCTTAGGAAATCTATATCCACGAATGCAATGGAAAAAGCTTTTTCGTTTCGTTTATACCTTTCCAATTCCTCCATAAAACGATAGCTAAAATAATGCCTGGAATATGCGCCGGTAAATTCATCTCTGAGAAGCTTGTCCTTATATTTATTCGACCTTCTGAGAGCTGCTTCAACTTTTGCTATCACTTCATTTATAATAAAGGGCTTGGTAATATAATCATCTGCCCCCAATTTAACTCCTTTTATCCTGTCTTCGCTGCTATCCACGGCGCTTAAAAAAATAACATGTATATCGGCATATTCCGGTTTCGCCTTTATTTTCTCCAACAATTCGTAACCGTTAACTTCAGGCATTAGAATATCTAATATAATCACATCGGGTTTCGTAGCAGCGATAAGTTCAAAAGCGGATACCGGGTCATCGCAGATATATATAGTATATCCTTCTATCGTAAAGGCATTTTCAAGCAGCTTAAGAATTGTTAAATCATCATCTATTAAAAGTATTCTTCCCCTGCTTTGATTATTTATATAAGAATTTTCCAATGGAACCCTTGTTTTTGTTGCTGCTTCGTTATATACACAACCAATCTGATCTTTAATATTATATATCTCTTTATGTATTTTTTTAATCATGTCTTCTTCTATAAACTCATGCTCGTTTATCTTTTCTTTAAGCCTTATTTCCCACCTTCTTCCTATGGAGGCCAGGCTATCTAATTCGAGGGTTGCAGCGGTTCCATTCATTGAATGGAAAAATCTTAATAATTCTCGTATATCCTCCGTGCTGCAACGTGCGCCGCAAGCAATAAGCATTTTGTCAATTTCCTCAATTTTAAGACAAAGCTCGTCAATAAAGACTTTTTTTGATGCTTGAATTAATACATCCAACTCTTCACTATGTATCTGAAAAACCACCCTTCTATTTTAAAACTAATGGCTTTGCTGTTTTGCTAAAGGCAAATTAAAATAAAAAGTACTTCCTTGGCCAAGGGTTGATTCAAACTCAATATTCCCCCCATGTAAAACAATAATTTCTTTGCTTATCGCTAAGCCTAAACCGGTACCTCCTATCTTTCTTCTATCATCATTATTAACCCTATAAAATTTATCAAAAATTTTATCTTTTGATTCTTCCGGAATGCCCAGTCCTAAATCTGCAATAGTGACCGTAACACATTCATTATTTTTAGTTAAAAATATTTTTATATCACTTCCTCCGGGTGAATACTTTATGCTATTTGAAATTAGATTAGATAAAACTTGAAGTATTTTACTTTTATCACAAACCACATTATATTTATTTTCTTCAATGTATTCAAAAACAAATTTATGTTTTCCTCCAAATTTGTCAAACAATTTAATAGCTTCGATAACAATCTGTTTCATATCACAAACTTGCATATCATATTCTTTTATTCCGTTTTCTATTTTCTGAATATCTAAAAAGTTGCTGACTAAATCCGTCAATCTTTGTGCCTCCGAATTGATTATCTCCACATATTCTTTTTTTCTGTCCCCGTCAAGTTCTCTTGTCAGTAATAATTCGGAAAACCCTAAAATACTGCTCATAGGTGTTCTTAGTTCATGACTTACCGTACTTATTAATTCCGTTTTCATCTTATCTATTTCTTTTTGATGTGAAATATCTCTGACAACAAACACTCTGCCAAAAATATTTCCCGTCTCGCTAATACAAGGATTGGAATAAAGATTAAGAAATCTTCTAATAGGCTGTTTCTGTTCCACATCTATTGAATACTTTTTGCTTGTATCTTTCGTTAAGCTTATTAAATGATTGAAAAGTTCGTCTTTATTTTCAATCCCCGCTACCGTATTTCTAAAGAATATTTCCGTTCCAAAGCTGGCATCGTTATTTATATAAAAACTATCTTTTAGATAGTTTTCTTCTTTAAAATCAAGATAGTTAAATAACTCTTTCCAAGCTTCATTTATAAAAAGAATTTTCCCGTCTAAGTCTGTCATTACAGCTCCGGCTCCTAGGGAATCAACCAGAGCCTGTAGGATTTCTCTTTGCTGTAGATATCTTATGTTTTCATCCTCCAGCTGAGAATTCAATTCTTCAATATAGGCATTTTGTTCTTCCAAGGAATATTGTTTTTCTTGCAATTGTTTATTTATTTCTTCCAGTTCTTTGTTTGTGTTTATCAGCTCCTCTTTAGCTTCTATACGCTCTGTTATATCAGTAAATGTTACAACTGCGCCTATAACCTCTCCATCTCTAATCTGAGGATAAGAATAATAAGATACCGGAAATGAGGTTCCGTCTGCCCTCCATAATACTTCATCTTCAACATGGACACCTTCACCTTTTTTAAGAGCAGTAAATAACTTACATTCTTCCAAAGGAAAATTACTTCCGTCTTGTTTTTTGCAATGAATGAGCCCATGCATTTTTTTACCTAGAACTTCATTTTCATGTCTATAACCTAATAGCTTTAAAAAACTTGCATTACAAAAGGTGCAATTATCATCCATATCAACACCATATATTGCTTCAGCAGTTGAATCCAAAATAAGCCTTAAGCTTTCCTTATTTTCTTTTAAAAGGATATTTGTTTCTTCCAGCTTTATTCTATTATTGTAATCTTCTGATATATCACTTACATAGGCACCTACACCGATACCTCCACTTATTAGCTTCACAGGAAACTTTATCACCTGATAAATTTTATCTTCATGTCTTATCTCGCCGACAACGTTGGTTCCTTTTTCCAGCACCTCTAAATCCAGCTCCCGTGCCGCAATTGCAGTCTCAGATTTTGGAAGTTCAAAATCATCTCTGCCGATAATTTCATTCGCTTCTTTTTGGAAAAATTTTTCCGTCTCCTTATTAACAAAAACATGTTTTAAATTTTCATCTTTTAAAAATATAAGACTGTTCTTTGCATCAATAAAAGTTTTAAACAACTCATTTGAATTGCTTACTTCTAAGTTTTTTAATCTTAATATTTTAGAACTGTTCCATAATGACATGCTCATCATTATTAAAATCATAACAGTACCTGAAAGTATAACAATAAACCTAGTGGTAATAGCCTCTTTTTCTTTTTCAAAAGTCTCCTTTTCACTGATATCATTAATTATTGAAACTAAGAAGGTTTTGCTCCTACTCTGACTTTCATAAGGATAGGAATATACTTCTACTGTTCTTATATCTCCGCTGGATAAGCGATGTTTAAATATAAAACAATTCTTCTCTTTGCTTACAGCATCCTCCATTTCTTTTTCAGTTTCTTTTGCCGATAATATATTTATATCCGTAATCTTCATAGATTGTAAAATTTCCTTTTCATAACCGTAGAACTTCGTAGCAGCTTTATTTCCATATATGATATCGGCACTTTCTGAATCTATTATCAATACTATAGAGCCATGATTATCAAAAACCTTATAAAAGTTAAAATCATCTACATCGGAATATACAAAAGATGAAAAAGTTAACATTAGAAGCAATATTAAAATTGGCAATGATAATTTGCTTTTCATTTTTTACTCTCCCAAGATTTCTTCTACAACAGATAATAGTTTTGCGGGACTAAAAGGCTTGGACAAATAATAATCAGCCATTACTTTTTTCGCTTTCTCTTTATCAGTTTGCTGCCCTTTAGCAGTTAGTATCAAAATTTTAGTATCTTTAAATTCATCTTTTGATTTTATTTCCTCACAAACTTCATAACCGGTCATACCCGGCATCATAACATCAAGAATGATTAAATCCGGTTTCTCCGTTGCCACCATATATAAAACATCTATACCGTTTTCCGCTTCAATTATATTATAATTACCTATTTCCAGTGTTCCTTTAACCAGCATCCTCAATGCCTTTTCATCATCTGCCACAAGTATTTTATACATTAGGTTTCCCTCCAAGCTTTCTGATAAGTAGTAATATTATTCTATTAATCCAAGTTTTCTTATGACTTCAACCAATTTTTCAATATTAATAGGTTTGGATGCATAAGCCTCACAGCCTGTCTCAAAAGCATCGAACACTCTTTCCGTTTCATTAAGGGCAGTAGTCATAATAATTTTTACCCTATTTGAGCCTACTATCCCTTTTTGTTTTTCAATATCACGAATCATTTTAAGAGTCTTTTCTCCATCAAGATTCGGCATCATAATATCAAGACAAATCAAATCATAAGGTTCTCCTTCATCCCACGCCAGCATAAAGGCCTCCAATGCTTCCATGCCATCTACGGTAATATCGCATTCCCCATATTTAGATAAAAGCTTAGATAGGAACTTTCTGCTGGCAAGGTCATCTTCAACTATAAGAATCCTCATTTTTTTACCCCCTTTTAATTGTTTATAGTCTACACTTTGTCATTGTTATGTAAATATCTTTTATCTCCTAAATGCTCGTGAAGGATTTTTTTCGGAAGAGATAAATCTTTTCTGAAAAAGATTCTTCAAACTTTTTTACAGCATTTTTAAGCAGTAAAGTCACAGCACTTAAATCTTCTTTTCTTGATGCTAACTGTAATTTGAAAAATGCTGTTTTTATGGTTTTCAGATCTGCCTCCGTTGAAAGCTGTATAATTTTAGCAGAGTATTCCTCTATCAGTGTAAAATTGCCTTCCAATAATGCATCTTCCAAAAACTTTACATTTATCGAAATATCTCTAAAATAATCTTTTTTATTTTGAAAATATATATTTTCAGAAACTATATAATCTTCATCTTTGATGGATTGGTTTTGTTTCTCTTCTTTTATTTTTTTTACTGTCATTTCTATAGTTTTTAACAAATCATTTATTCTTATAGGTTTTGATATATATCCGTCCATTCCCAAAGAAATATACTTTTCTTTGTCTCCCTCAAGGGCATAGGCTGTAAGTGCTATAATAGGAGTATATCTCCTTGTGCCTTTTTCATTTCTTCTTATTTTTCTGGCAGCTTCCACACCATCCATTTTTGGCATCTGGATATCCATTAATATAGCATCAAAAGTGCTCTTCGCAACTAATTCAAGAACCTCTTCACCGTTATTTGCAACTTCTACAGTATGGCCGGCCTCTAAAAGCATGCGTTTGATTACAATCTGATTAATCATATCATCTTCCGCTATCAATATTCGCAGTGGAGTTTCTACAGCAGAACTATCTTCTGCTGTAATTATAGTATCATGTGATTTCTCTTTGGTATGATTTAGTGTAACAGTAAAGCTAAAAGTCGAACCCTTGCCTTTTTCACTTTCTACCTTAATACAGCCGCCCATCATTTCAACCAAGTGCTTTGAAATAGCGAGACCTAAACCGGTACCCCCGTATTTTCTTGTTATGGAGCTATCGGCTTGGCTAAAAGTACCAAATACTTTTTCTATATCTTTAGTCTCTATACCTATACCGGTATCCGAGACACTAAATTCTAATTCAATAGTCTCTTCTGAGTTATAATTTAAATTTATCCCTAAATTTATTTCACCCTTGCTTGTAAACTTAATCGCATTATCCAAAAGATTATTAATTACTTGTTTTAATCTATTGGAATCACCATTTAGTGTTTCAGGTATACGATTATCTATTTTATAGATAAGTTTTAAATTTTTCTCCTCTGCCCTAATGCTATGAGGTTTAATAATTTGCTCAATAAATTCTGAGATATCAAAATTTATATTTTCTAAAGTAAGTTTTTTTGCCTCTATTTTAGAAAAATCCAAAATATCATTTATTAAATTTAGAAGATTGGAAGCGCATGCCTTTGCAGTGGAAAGGTTCTCCTTCTGTTCCCTATTCAAGCCAGTTAGCAAGGTCAAATCTATCATACCCAGCATACCATTAAGGGGGGTCCTGATTTCGTGGCTCATATTAGCTAAAAATTCACTTTTGGCATAATTTGCAGCTTCAGCACGTTCTCTTGCTTCTTCCAATTCTATTCTGGTTTTCTTTCTTTCTGTTACATCTCGTTGAATGCTTAAAAGGACTTTCTCACTGCCTATTAATGTGCTTTGCATGCTTACTTCTACAAAAAATTCAGTGCCGTCTTTTTTCTTCGCCATAGCTTCATAAAAGGTGCCTTCATTGCTTGTACCGCTTAATTGCGTCTTGATTGGAACTTTTTTATCAGGTATCATTAAATCAAAAATTGATCTCCCTACAATTTCATTCTTATTATAGCCATATGATGTCAATGCAGCATTATTGGCCTCGGTAATATTACCATGTATATCGGTAAATATAATGATATCATTAGCTTTATCAGAAAGAACCTGATATCTGCTTAAATTTTCCTCTGCCTGCCGTATTCTGGTTATGTCTCTAAATACGATAACAACCCCAATAATGCCTTTAGTCATCTTAATCGGTGAAATGCTGGCAGAAATATATTTTATATTGTTATTTTTAGTAATAATCACAGTATTTTTCTTTAAACCCAGTACTTCTTTTTTTTCTATGGCCAACTCCAATAAATCACCTAATGGCTCTTTCGTATCCCTATCCACTAATTTGAGTACTTCAAAAATGTGATTGTTAACTACCGATTCCGAAGCCCATTCAGTAATTGTTTCTCCACTCTTATTCATAGTGAGAATTCGCCCCCCTATATCTGTTGTAATAACCCCGTCACCTATACTGCATAGAGTTAGCTCAAGTTTTTCTTTTTCTGCAAGAAGCTTTTCAATTATTAAACTTTTATCCGTTTCTTCTTTCATGTTCTATTCCTTCCCACTTATAGTCAAGCCATATGTGATATAAAAATTTCTTTTTCCGTCGATAAATCTAAAAAATTTGAACCAACATCAATGATGGGTTTCCAAGCACATTGAGGCGGTATATAGGCAATATTAGCCAATTGTCCTGTGTTAAGCACAACTTTGCTGCCTACATAATATCTTGATAAATTATATAGCAATGTGTTTACCAAATGCATATTCAAACGACCTCTGCAAGTAATATGAAATTCCTCAAAGGCTTCAAAAGGAGTTAAAGCCTTTTTATATGGCCTATTTGCAGTCATTGCTTCATACACATCAGCGACGGAAACAATCTTCGTATATATACTCAGATTATGATCGGAAGCCTGTAAAGGGTAACCGGATCTGTCTTCCCTTTCATGGTGCATTAAAATCACATCTTTTACATCCTCCGGTATTTCCGGGTTGTCCCTCACCATCTCATAACCATATATTGCATGTCTTCTAATTTCTTCAAATTCTTTTATACTGAGAACACCTTTTTTGTTTAACAGCACGTTTGGTATTTTTGTTTTGCCTATATCGTGCATCAGCCCTGCCTGAATTATTATCTTAATATCTTTTCTGGCTAAATTAAGCCATCCTCCCAAAAGCATAGCATAAAAAGAAACATTAACACTGTGATAATAGGTATAATCATCTGCATCTCTAAGTTTGTTTAAAGTTTTAAGAATATATTGAGGTTTATCATATTCTGAAATTATTTCATTTGCCATCTCACTTATTTCTGAGTATTCTATTCTTTTACCCCTTATGATATTTATGGTAAAATGCTTCATTTTATTTACAATATCTTCGTGTTTCTTTTCAAAAATATGATAGTTTAAACATGAGATATCATTATCCCCCCCTGTATTCAACTACTACATAGTCAATATCAAATTGCTCAAGTTTCGTTATTATATAACCATTAAGAACGGTGCCGCAAGGCAATATAAAAGCACCTTTATCATCCACTATATCTTCTGCTAAAACATGGTTTTCTTTACATTTTGATATATGTATTCTTTTACTCACAAAATCATCTCCAAATTATCCATCGATTTAAACCCAATTTTTTAAAAGTTCTTTTAATTTTGCCGCTTCAATGGGCTTTTCAAGATAGAATTCTTTCCCTATGCCATAGGCCTCATAAGGCACTTCAGATTTATCCAAAGCACTTATTATAATCACTTTGCATCTTTTTGATTCCTCAATCTTTCTTTTTTCTTCAAAGTTTCTAATGGCTTTTAAAGCTTTTAATCCATCAACTTTGGGCATCATAATGTCTAAGAAAACCAAATCATAAGGTTCTCCTATATCATGCCCGATAACAAAGGCTTCCACTGTCTCTATTCCATCTATAGTCATGTCGCATTCTCCGTATTCAGAAAGTAATTTAAACAAGTACTTTCTACCGGCAAAGTCATCTTCTGCAATTAATATCTTCATTATCTTTACCTCATTTCACTAATTCTTAACAAATAGTTTTTAAACAGCTTTTCCATTTCTTCAAGTATTTCATCGGCTTCAATTTGATTGCCGCGTCTCGCAGAAAGTTGAATACGAAAAGCCATAGTTCTAATTTTATCCGCACTTATTGATGAAGCCAGTTCTTTTATTATATGCGCTATATCTTCAATCTCTTGCATATTACCTTTTTTAATTGCATCCTTTAATTTTTCTATATTAATATTTATCTCTTTACTTAAGGGTTTAATTTTGTGAGCATAGTTTTCAATATAAGAATTAAGTTTTGCAATATCAAAAAAGATATCTGAAGCAAACTCACTATTGATTCTTTTTTTCTTATCATATTTACTAATCAATTTTTCTAAAGTAATAAACAAATCATGCATTTGAAAAGGTTTTGCCAGGTAATCATCCATGCCGGCGGCAAGAAAACGTTCCTTATCTCCATGTAGTGCATGAGCTGTCACAGCAACAATAGGTATATAGCTTTCCTTGGCTTTTTGTTTTTGCCTTATATTCGCAGTTGTACGTATGCCATCCAATCCGGGCATCTGAATATCCATAAGGCATAAATCATATTTGTTTTGCTCCATAGCCTTCAAGGCATCATTACCATTGTCAACTATATCAAACTTATATCCTATTTCTTTTAACATCCGCCCTATAACAATTTGATTTATTTTATCGTCTTCTACTAAAAGTATTCTCGCTTCTTTTTTTGTTCTTTCAAAACCTCTAGTCTCTTTATTTTCTCTAATTAAACCTTTCCCCCCACCGGTTTTAAATCTTAAAACAAAAGAAAAAGTGCTTCCCTTTCCCTTTTCACTTTCTACTGACAGCTTACTACCCATCATCTCTATAAGCTGTCTAGAAATCACTAGACCTAATCCTGTACCGCCATGCTCTCTTGTATGAGAACCGTCCACCTGACTAAAGCTGTCAAATATTCTTTTCATTTCATCTTTTGAAATACCTATCCCGGTATCAATAACTAAAAATTTCAGTTCTATATCACTATCGGTTCTTTCCTTCTCTTTAACAATCAATCTTACATAACCTTTATTAGTGAATTTAATAGCATTGTTTATCAGGTTATTAAGTATCTGCTGTAACCGATTAGGATCCCCTATAATAGAAAGCGGAATTTCTATCGGTAATTGATATGTTAGTTCAATCTGCTTTTCTCTAGCTAAATAATAATGAGCTTTTAATACTTTTTCCATTAAAGCTTTAAAATCAAATTCAACATTTACCAAAGTCATCTTTCCGGCTTCCATTTTAGAAAAATCCAACACATCGTTAATTATTCCAAGCAAAGAATTTGCACATGTTTTTGCAATTGTTAAATTATCTTTTTGCTCATTGTTTAGTTCGGTTAGCATGGTAAGATCCAACATTCCTATAACACCGTTTAAGGGAGTTCTTATTTCATGGCTCATGTTTGCCAAGAATTCGCTTTTCGCTTTATAAGCTTTTTTTGTTTCTTCCATAGCTTGCTGCTTTTCTTGAATCACCTTTTTTAATTTGCTTTCCGCATTTCTAAATTCTGTCATATCATCAATAGATATTAAAACATTGGTATCACCATTAAAATTTATAGGTATATAATTAAACTTAAGGCTGCATACTTTCTCTTCACCATTTTGTTCAAATCTATACTGTCTTTCCTTATCACGAAATGGGACTTTAGACTTTATTACCTTTAAAATGCACTTTTCAATATGGCATTTACTATACCTTTTGCTTCGATCAAATACATCATCTATTGATATGATGCAGCCTAAACAATTACAAATATTTTTGTTAAAAATACCGTCATTTAAACCATTAAACAAATCTATAAACCGGTCATTAACATCCTGTATTTCCAGTTTCTTATCAACTATAACCATAGGTATGGGAGAGTATTGAAATTGCATTCTTAAATTATGCCGTTCAATACGTAATTGCTCTTCGATTTGTATATGTTTTGTAACATCCCGGAAACTTATAACTGCACCTAATGATTGTTTGTTTTTATCAGCAATAGGAGCTATACTCATGGATATATAAGCTTCTTTTCCGGATTTTGAAATGAGTATAGGGCAACTGCTGAAATCAATTTTTTCACAGGCCTCCATAATTTTTGCAATAGAAAAATCAATTTTTATATGTGTTTTTGCGTCAACAACATTAAATACCATTTCAAGGGACTTTTCTATTGCCTCTTTTTCATCCCAGCCGGTGTATTTTTGTGCAATTTGGTTTATAAATGTAATTTTGCTCTGTTTATCAACACTGATTATTCCGTCAACTATTGACGATAAAATTCTATACAAATTTTCTTCCATTTATACCACCCTTGCATCCTGTAAAGTTTTTAAGCATAATTTTCCTAGCTTAATCGTACCCGTAGCAACATCGGCTTCCACATTTCTGCTATAAGTTCCTCCCGTTTCTTCACTATAAAATGTTACGCAGTTTTTTGTCAATATTTTTTTGACAGCTTCAACATTTCTCTTCCCTACTTCAAACATATCGTTTCCCCAAGAAGTCTCCGCCCCTCCAAAAATATTGATGATTAATTCAGATTTGCTGCAATTATATTGATTTATAAACTTATTTAATAGGCAAGGAATTGCAGTGTCTACATAATAACCGGGTTTTTGATAGCCGTTATTACTGTTAATACTTGAGCAGGGCAATGCTATATGCACTAATCCTAAAACTTTTTTTCTTATTGAATATATGGTCAATGCCACGCAGGATCCCAAAGCAAAGGTCTTTAATATATCTTCTTTATTATTTGAAATTGCATACTCGCCTATTCCTACTATGATTTCCAATTCCTCACCTTCCTGCTACCATAGAATATATTAAGCTTGGAATATTCTCCAAAGCTGATTGTTTTTCCACTGCACCTATTGTATAAGCAACCTTAGGCATACCGTAAACTATTGAAGTCTTTTCATCTTGTCCTATTGTTCTTGCACCTTTTAATCTCATCGCAAGAAGCCCTCTTGCACCATCGGCTCCCATACCGGTCAAAATAATACCTATGAAGTTCTTATCTGCGTATGGGGCAACTGATTCAAATAATACATCCACAGAAGGACAATGACCATTAACTTTTTCTCCCTTAAAGCACTCTACATAATAATCATTGGAAATCCTTTTTATTCTCATATGTTGGTCCCCCGGTGCAATCAAAACGGTTCCCTGTTCAACTTTATCACGATTTTTAGCCTCTCTGACTTCCAATGCACAAGAATTATTAAGCCTATCCGCATATAATTTTGTAAAAACAGGAGGCATATGCTGTACTATTAACATGCCGGGCATTTCTTTCGGTAACGACTTTAATATACTGTCTATAGCTTCGGTACCGCCTGTAGAAGCTCCTATAACAATCAATTTGTTTCGTTTGCCAAAACTGCTGCTGTTCACTACTTTTTTATCCTCTATATTAATTTTAAAATGATTGACTTTTGCAGTAGAAGCAATTTTAACTTTTAATATAAGTTCATTTATCACTAAATCAACGCTCCGTCCTGCTTTATAATCGGGTTTAGCAACGAAATCTACAGCCCCCGCATCCAATGCGTCAAAAACAACTCCATCCACTGCACTGACTACAACTACCGGAATAGGATATTGGGGCATAAGCCTTCTTAAAAATTCAATGCCATTCATTTTAGGCATTTCTACATCTAAAGTCATAACATCCGGTTCAAATTCAAGTATTTTATCTCTGGCTTCGAAAGGATCAGCGGCAGTTCCAACTACTTCTATTGATGCATCTTTGGCAATACCTTTTGCTAAGGTCTCTCTAAAAAGAAGAGAATCGTCTACAACCAATACTTTAGTTTTTCTTCCTTGCATAATGCTACTCCTTTCTGTAAAGAGCAGGCAGTATATATTTGAATTTCGTTTTTTCTCGATTTAATGATTCTGAATGACCGATAAATAAGTGACCACCCGACTCAATTTGATTATAAAGTTTATTTACTAAATCTTGTTTAGTGTGTGTATCAAAATAAATCATAACATTTCTGCAAAATACTACGTGAAACTTGCGCTTAAAGGGCAGCTTTTTGTCCATAAGATTAAATCGCCTAAATATAATTTCATTTCTAATTCTATCTGCTATAACTGAATTACTATCGTCATAATTTTTAAAATAGCTAAGCTTCCATTGAGGAGGTATGGTTGCTATCTTTTCTTTGCTATAAATACCTTTCGCAGCCTCTTCCAATACTTTGCTTGATATATCTGTTGCCAAAATTTTTGTATCCCAAAGTAATTTTTCCTTACCGAAGAACTCATCAATAATCATTGCAAGAGTATACGGTTCTTCACCGGTAGAGCATCCGGCACTCCAAATTCTTAGATCTTTGTCCCTTACCGTTTTTTTTAAATAAGGAAGTACGGTATCTCTAAAATAATAAAAGTGGCTGGTTTCCCGCATAAAATAAGTATGATTTGTCGTTATTCTATTAATCAATGTGGTTACGGCATTACCTGTCTTATCCGATATAATATAATCATAATAATCAGTAAAATTATCAAAATTATTTTGTACTAAAACATTATAAAGTCTTCCTGTGACCAAGGTTCTTTTTTCTTCTTTTAAATTAATCCCATAATTATCCTTAATATATGCTGCAAGCTGGCTAAATTCTTTATCTGTGATATGAAGCACTTATACAACCGCCTTTTAATATGTTGATTTATATATTTACTAATCCGGCAATATCCAATATCAAGCTTATACTACCGTCTCCTAATAGAGTACAACCTGCAAGACCATTAATCTTTTTAAAATTAGTAATATAATTAGGCAGTAATTTTACAACCACTTGTTGCTGCCCCAAAAGTTCGTCGGCAAAAATACAAAGAGACTTTTCATCCTGTTCCACCATAACAAAAATTCCATCCATAAACCCGGTAATTTCTGTATTTACACCATATAACTCATGTAATCTTAAAATTGGATAACATTGACCTCTTACCATTATCATTTCATTTCCGTTAGGTTCTACAATAATATCCCTTTCTAAAGGTCTAAATGATTCCTTAATAGAAACGGTCGGAATTGTGTAACAGGATTTGCCGACTTTTATATTCATGCCATCTATTATCGCCAGCGTAAGGGGAATCTTTAATGTAACTATGGTTCCTTTGTCTAAAAAACTGTCTACTGATACAGTTCCACCGATAGTCTCAATATTTCTTGTTACAACATCCATTCCCACGCCTCTGCCGGAATATTCTGTTACGCTGTCTTTCGTTGAGAAGCCCGGTAAGAAGATAAGGTTATATATTTCTTTATCTGTCATATCGCCCTCTGCTTTGTAAAGTAAACCGTTTTCTTTTGCCTTCTTTAGTATCTTTTCTTTGTCAAGTCCTTTCCCATCATCCTTTATAATAATCATCACATCGGAGCCTACATTTTTTGCCTCTAATATTATAGTTCCTATAGAAGTTTTCCCTTTAGCCAACCTTTTTTCAGTTGTTTCTATTCCGTGATCCAAAGTATTTCTCATTAAATGCATCAAAGGATCTGAAATATGTTCTATTATATTTTTATCAACCTCAATTTTTTCACCTATTATAGTCAATTCAACTTCTTTATTTAGCTTTTTACTCATATCCCTTACTATTCTATTCATCTTATGAAAAGTACCGGATAGAGGCACCATACGTATTGCCATTACAATATCTTGAATTTCACCGGTAATTTTATTTAACTGGCGTGCCGCTTTATCAAAGTTATCCAGTTCCAGTTCCTTAAGATCCGGATTTTGTACAACCATTGCTTCAGCAATAACCATCTCCCCAACCAAATCCATGAGCTTGTCCAGTCTGGATACATTTACTGATATTATGTTTTGATTTAATGAATGGGTTTGAGCTTCGATAGTCTGAACCTTTTCAGCCATTTTTTCTTCTACCGTTGAAGGCAAAGGTCCCTCTAAAACGATTTCTTTACTTTTTTGTCTTTGTATTGCTTCATCAACTTCATCAACCTCTTCCAATTCCAAATGTCGTAAAAAAACTGTTTGCATTAAAATTTCTCTTATTGTATCTGCAGAATATTCGGTTTTTAGGTAAATACAAAACCCGTCTTTTCTAATGACTTCCTCCGTTTCATCGTTTTCTATTATATCTGATGGATAGTAACTGATATCATCAGCTATCCCCTTAAAATTGTGTATAATAGAAAAGGCTCTGACGTTTTCCATCTGGCATCCTTCTTCAAAGTAGATTGTTGCCTTAAGTATTTTTTTTGTAGGAGTGCCGGATAAAGCACCTGAACCTATATAATATTTTTGTTCCTTAATAGGTAATAATTTCTCTTTAGTAATACATACTTCATCTTCCAGTGAGTTTTTCTCTTTTAAAGTTGAGAGAAATTTCTTAATATTTTCTATAAGTTCGTTGGATTTACCATCAGCCTTGCCATCTCCTTCTATTTTGGAAAGTTCAGTTTTAATAAAATCCGCACCGTCCAATATGAGATCGGTGAGTTCTGAAAAATCCATAGCTAAAGGCTTTTTTTCTCTTACAAAATAAAATAAATCTTCCATAGAATGTGCCAAAATAGAAATATCATCATAAAGCATCATTGCAGAAGAACCTTTTATTGTATGCATTATTCTGAATATCTCGTTTATATTCTGCGTTGAATAAGATTTCGATTTTTCGCTATTTATAATAATTTGTTCAAGTTGTTCAAGCAACTGAGCAGTTTCAAAAATAAACATCTCTAACATTGGATCACGTGTTAGTTTTGACAATTAAAACACCTCTTAACAATCATTCAATTAAATGTTTCTCTTTCCGCATCTAAACCGGTTTCATGTCATTTATATCTAAATAGAGTTAAGAACTTTTAAAACATGTTCTTCCGTAAACGGTTTTACAATAAAACTTTGAGCACCCCGCATTATTGCGTCTCTGACAAAAGCTTCCTGCCCCATTGCCGAAACAATGATTACTTTTGCGTTTTTATCAATAGTTTTTATTGCTTTTAATGCTGTTAACCCGTCCATTTCAGGCATTGTAATATCAAGAGTTACTATATCAGGCCTAAGTTCATTGTATTTCCTTACGCCTTCTTCACCATTTTCTGCTTCTCCGGCTATCTCATAACCGTTCTTTTCTAGAATTTTTTTTATCGCCATTCTCATAAATGCTGCATCATCCACAATCAGCACACTTTTCATATATATCTTCCTCCCGGTTTATCTATTTCTACGTCGCTAAGCTCTTTCTAATATCTTTTTTATTACTGTGAGTACCTCTTTTTTTATTTGAAACTCATATCCGGACATCTTCCAATTCATTATTAGACTCCTAAAAGTACCCATGATGATAATGGCTAACTCTTTGGATGTATAATAGTTTTCAAATTCACCATTGTCTTTACCCATTTCAACTACCTTTTCTAAAAACCCTAGGCGCTCATTTATAATGTCCTTTGCTATTTCTTTAGTGTGATTATAATTCATCAAAGTTTCATAATTAAGCGTAATGGATGCAAGAGCAGGGTAGCTTTCGTATAGTTCCACTAAAGATTTAATAGCTTCCAGTATCTTTTCTTTATATGAAATATCACGTTTTAGTACAGTATTTCCAATCATATCATCAAATTGCGAAAAATATTCTATCACCGCAACCAATACTTCATCCAAACTGTTGAAATATTTATATAAAAGAGATTCTGATATTCCTTGTTTTAAAGCGATTTCTTTTGTAGATAAGCCTTGGATACCTTTTTCATTAATTATATCAATAGCTGCCAAAATTATACTATCTTTTCTTGTTGGAAACCCTTTTATCATTTCATTCCCTCCTAAGCGGTGAGTAAATATTCACCATTTATCAAGACTAATTATATAATTCTTGTATTTTTTTGTCAATACGTGTAAAGCCAATACTTTAGGTTTGAGCTTTAGGAGCGAGATATACCCGCCCCTAAATTCAGTAAAGGAAATTTTTTAGGATTGCAATACGGACAAAGTCATCCTGTTAATACAACTAGTACTTACCGAATTCTTTGTCGCTTAAAACTATTTTTGCTTTTTTACGATTTTCTTCATCCATTTCTACTTTATTTTCTTCTTCAGTTTCGCCTTTTTTCTTTTCTGTCATGCTTTCTATCATTTTTAAAACTTCCGGACTTAACTCATCAGATTTGCTATAGCTTCGATCAATACCTTTTAATTTAAATTTGCCTACCATTTCTTTTAATAAATCTGCTTGACCGGAGAGCTCTTCACTGGCCGCCGCACCTTCTTCCGAAGTAGCGGAGTTGCTTTGTACTACTTGGGATACTTGCATTATTCCCTGATTAATCTGACCTATGGCATTAGCCTGTTCATTGGATGCCGACGCGATATCTCCCACAAGTTCCGCCGCTTTAGCCACATCTCCCACAATTTTGTTTAGGGCTTCCGCCGTCTCATTAGCTATTCTTGTGCCTCCCTCAGATTTTTTGATGGATCCTTCTATCATATCTGTAGTCTCTTTAGCGGCATTTGCGGAGCGAGCAGCTAAGTTTCTCACTTCTTCTGCTACAACAGCAAAGCCTTTACCGTGTTGTCCTGCTCTAGCCGCCTCCACTGCTGCATTAAGGGCAAGAATATTTGTTTGAAATGCTATATCGTCTATTACTTTTATAATCTTGGAAATATTAGCTGATGATTCATTTATTTCTTCCATTGCCTTAACCATTTCTTGCATTTTACTGTTTCCGTCAATGGCATTATTCTTAGCTGCCTCCGCTAATTCATTGGCATTACCTGCATTTTTGGCATTTATATCTGTTTGAGAAGACACTTCTTCCAATGAGGCTGTTAATTCTTCAACGGAACTGGCTTGTTCCGCAGCCCCTTGAGATAAGGCCATGCTGGAATCGGATACTTGCTTTGAACCCGCCGCCACTTGCTCCGATGCATTTACTATATTGGACATGATTTCATTATTCTTTTCCACTATTTCAAAGAATTTTTGGTTGAGTAAATCCTTTTCCGACCTTACTTTAACATCTACGGTTAAATCCCCGGCTGCTATTTTTTCCGCTACTCTAGCCTGTTCGCGTATGTTTGCTATCATGCCTCTAAAAGATGATGCCAGATTTCCTATTTCATCCTTTGTATTTGTCCTTATATCAACATTTACATCACCTTGTGCTAAAACATCGGCTGCTTCTACCATTTCCTTTACAGGGTTGCTGATGATACGTGAAATGAATATGCCTAGAAACACTGCTACTATCACACCTATTGCTATTACAACAGCCATTGTTAAAGTAGATGTTTTGGCCAATTGAGTGTTTGTAGCAGCTCTTTCTTGACCACCGGCAGAATTATATTCAACTAAATCATCAATATCCATTCTTATGGCATCCCCGGCAGGTCCAATATCTATCAATATTATGTTTTCCGCTCCTTCATAGTCCCCGGATTGCACCATGGTTATTGCATTATTCATCATGGTTTTATAACTATTCCAATTTGGTGTGACCTCATCAAATTGGATACGATCTATTTCTGCAACAATCCCGTCTTCGTATAGTTTAAAATATCTTTCCACTTCATTTGTATATTCTTTTATATTGCTTATGCATTTTTCTTTTTCGCTTAAACTGTCTACCGTCAACATTTTCATAGAATTAAATCTTATCCTTTGAAAATATGAGGCAGCTTCCAGCGCATATTCTATACCCAGTGTATTCTCTTCATATAAAAGTTCGTCCGCAGTAGCCATCTTGTTAAGATTAATAAGGCCAATTCCTCCCACTACACCTGCTATAATTGCTACAATAAGAAAGCCCAATATCAGCTTTGTAGCTATTTTCATATTTAGAAACCATTTCATTTTTATAGCTCCCCTCTTATAATTTTTTATAACGAGTCACTTAAATTTTCCAATTCATCATCTGTAAGCAGTTTTTCACAATCTAATAATAACTTTACATCATTTTCTACTTTGCCTATATTTTTGATATACCTATTATAAAAACCTTTGTTCATTTTGGGTGGCTCTACAATGTTCTCTTCCGGTATGGTAAGTACTTCAGCAACGCTGTCAACAATAAGTCCAATAGATACATCTTTCACATTGATTACGATTACGCAGGTTCTATCGGTATATTCTTTGGGTTCCTTTTTAAATCGTAATCTTACATCCATTACAGGAATGATTTGTCCCCTTAGGTTAATTATGCCTCTTACATACTCAGGCAGCTCCGGTATCTCCGTAATTGCTTGGATACCTACGATTTCAGTTACATATTTAATCTCTATACCGTAGCTTTCATTACCTAAAGAAAAAGTCAAAAATCTGCCTTTTTGAGTGTCTTCCTCCATTTCTATTGTTTCATCAATGTAATCCGTCACTTTTACATCTCCCTTCTTTTATTTGTTTTATCTATAAAACACTGTAATATAAAGGTTCTTCACTAATTTTTAGAATGACCATCGTTCAATTTATTTAATGTTTCTTCCAAAGAAGAAGCATACTCTGTTATACTAAAACTCATTGACACCTTATGTATAATGCTTCTATGCCTTATCCTTTCTTCTCTAAAAATTGTTTTAATCTTATTAGCCGTCTTTATTGCTGATACTGAATTTGTTTCCGGCAGCAGGATTAAGAAACTATTGTCCTCCCATCTTCCAATGGTATCGACTCCCCGAAGATTGCCCTTAAGTGTCTTTGCCATCTCACTTATTATAAAGTCCCTTACTTCCTCTTTTATGCTTGTCCCAATCCTTTTACCAATATATATGTTGCACATTATTAACGAAAAAACATTACCATATCTGTCGAATCTTTGTATCTCACTTTCAATTCTTTCCTTCATTCCTCTTTGGTTTAAAAGACCGGTTAAGCTATCCGTTCTATTGTGAGTCTCGTTTAGTTCTTGGATAATATCTTTTGCATTTAGTAAACTCGTCAGTGATTTGAATTTATTTATAAAGCCTTGGAGCTTTTCGTATCCTATAAATACTCGCCATTCTCCATCCTCATCTAATACAACCATCTTTTTTATAACATTTTTTTCAACCATATCCATAACTTCGTTATATTCTTCGATTGCGACATCGAATTCTATAACATCGCTATACAAATATCCACAAAGTAATTTATCCTTATAGACTTGATGAAATTCACAATCATATTTTTGCAGTTTATAAACAACGGATACAGCCTTTTGCCAATTAATAAAATCCTCTTTTGTAATATTTTCTTTATCGATATTTGAAATAAGTCCATAGGCGGTATCAAGTTTATCTTCGGCAATACTTTTGAAGTATTTATCCAATGCGGTCTTTGATTTATATAAGGTTATATTGTATTTTTCATGAATATCTTTATTCTTATTATCATATCCTCTACGACTTTCATAGTTTTTTTCCCAAACCATATCATATACCCCTCTTTTATCAGGATTACCTAATACCTCATAAGCCTTATTGATGCGTTGCATTATTTCTTTTGATTCTTTATTTTTATTTACATCCGGATGATACTTCTTAGCCAGTCTTTTATATGCACTTTCTATGACTTCAGGTTCCGCAAGATAATGAACTTGCAGAATTTTATAATAATCTTCCTTTGTGCGCATAAGTCAATTGCCACCTTTTTGTAATTTAATACTTACCAAATTTTTTATTACTTAATACTATCTTTGCTTTTTTCTTATCTCCTATCTGTCCTTTTATATTCTCAGTTTCGGTACCTATCTTTTTTTCTGCCATATCCTCTATCATTTTTAGAATCTCCGGGCTTAACTCCTCGGATTTGCTATAGCTTCTATCAGTGCTTTTTAGCTTAAATTTACTTACCATTTCTTTTAATAAATCTGCCTGTCCGGAGAGTTCCTCACTGGCTGCGGCACTTTCTTCCGAAGTAGCCGAGTTGCTTTGTACTACTTGAGATACTTGCATTATGCCTTGATTGATCTGACCGATGGCATTAGCCTGTTCATTTGATGCCACTGCAATACCACCCACAAGTTCCGCTGCCTTGGCCACATCTTCCACAATTTTGTTAAGGGCTTCTGCCGTATCATTGGCTATCCTTGAGCCACCCTCAGATTTTTTGATGGAATCTTCTATCATATCCGTGGTTTCTTGAGCGGCATTGGCAGAACGAGCAGCTAAATTTCTTACTTCTTCCGCCACTACAGCAAAGCCTTTACCATGCTGTCCGGCTCTGGCTGCCTCCACTGCTGCATTAAGAGCAAGTATATTTGTTTGAAATGCTATATCGTCTATAACTTTAATAACCTTGGAAATGTTTGCAGAAGATTCATTTATATCTTCCATGGCTCTGACCATTTCTTGCATCTTTCTATTGCCATCTACAGCTTCATTTTTAGCTGTTTCAGCTAATTCATTTGCATCTCCCGCATTCTTTGCATTTATATCTGTTTGAGATGACACTTCTTCAAGGGAAGCTGTTAATTCTTCAACGGAGCTGGCTTGTTCCGCAGCCCCTTGAGATAAAGCCATGCTAGAATCAGATACTTGCTTGGAACCTGCTGCCACTTGCTCCGATGCATTCATTATATTGGACATAATTTCATTATTTTTTTCTACTATTTCATAGAATTTTTGATTAAGCAAATCTTTTTCCGATCTAACCTTAACATCCACTGTTAAATCCCCGGCTGCTATTTTTTCCGCTACTCCAGCCTGTTCACGTATATTTTCTATCATGCCTCTAAAAGATGATGCAAGTTCTCCTATTTCATCCTTGGTATTAACTTTTACATCTGTATTAATATCTCCTTGAGCTAGGGTATCTGCGACTACTACCATTTCTTTAACCGGCTTGCTTATTAATCGTGCTATTAGTAATCCTATAGATATTGCCAAAAACATTCCTATTGCTATTCCTGCTATTATGATAGCGATAGCTGAAGATGCCAATTTGCCATTTGATTGGATCTGTTCCGTTGCATAATTAAGATTATAATCTATTAATTCATTAATATATGCGTCTATTGATAATGCCATTTCACGTAAGTTACCATTTTTAAGAACATCATAAGCTTCATCACGGAGTTCCGGATTCATAGCTAAGGTTTCAACAAATTCATCGCTATTATTATTATAAATTACCAGTCCGGTTTCTATTTCTTCTAAAATCTTTTCACTTTCTACCTCTGCACCTTCATAATTAATAAGCATTTGCCTATATTTCGCAAAATTCTCATTAATTACATTTTTAAAGTTATCCATTCTTCCTATGTAATAATCTTTATCTTCTTTAGTTTGGGCTACAACAACTCCATATGTATTCATTCTTAATCTTTGAAAGGAAGTGCTTATCGCTTCTGTGTACTCTAAAGCTTCAACTGTATCAATGTAAGCAACCTTGTAAGAATTGTTAACTTCTCTTAAAGCCAAAGCTCCTATTCCACCGACAACCCCTGTAATAATCGCCACTACAAGAAAACCAATAATTAGCTTTGCTGCTATTTTCATGTTTCTAAACCATTTCATTCTATAACTACTCCTTTATTAAAATTTAATATTTTACATTTTATTTCTTGATGAAAAGATTCTTCGGCTAATGCTCAGAATGATGATGTATAAAGATTTATAATACCCTTCACTAACGTTTAGAATAACGGGTATAGAAAAACATTCTGAGACCTTCTGCATGGTGAGTGAATACCCACTCACCATTTAAAAATAATTATATACTCCTTTTCTTTCCTTGTCAATACTTGTCACATAATATATTTTTTTATCATAAATCCTTTTAATATGACAAAGGTGACTTAGTATTATGTACCATATCCGAATGTAATGAGGAAATATTGGCACAGCATATATTAGATAAAAATAGCCGCCATTTTAATGGCGGCTATAAAATATCGAGGGTATTTCTTAATACTTACCAAATTCCTTATCACTTAATAAAATCTTTGATTTTGTTTTTTTATTTTCCCGAGAATTTTTTTCGCTATTTGCTTTTATTTCTGTTTCTTTCCCGGGGGTTCCTTCCATCATTTTTAACATTTCCGGAGTTAGTTCTTCATGCCTGCCCGCAAACTCCTCCGTATCCTTTAATTTAAATCTGGCAACCATTTCTTGTAGCAAGTCCGCTTGGCTTGAAAGTTCCTCACTGGCTGCGGAACTTTCCTCCGCCGTAGCCGAATTACTTTGGACGATTTGAGATACTTGCATGATTCCTTGGTTAATCTGACCTATGGCATTTGCCTGTTCATTGGATGCTAGTGCTATATCACCTACTAAAGCTGCCGCTTCCGCTACATCTTTAACAATACTATTTAACGAATCTGCTGTTTCGTTTGCTATTTGGGTACCTCCATCCGATTTTTTTATTGAGCTTTCTATCATATCTGTAGTCTCTTTGGCAGCATTGGCGGAACGAGCGGCAAGATTTCTTACTTCTTCCGCTACAACAGCGAATCCTTTACCATGCTGACCGGCTCTAGCCGCCTCCACTGCAGCATTAAGTGCAAGAATATTAGTTTGGAAGGCTATGTCATCTATTACTTTAATTATTTTTGAAATATTAGCTGATGATTCATTTATTTCCTCCATTGCTTTAAGCATCTCCTGCATCTTTGTATTCCCTTGCATGGCATTAGTTTTCGCTGTTTCAGCTAATACATTTGCATTATTTGCATTCTGTGCATTTACATCTGTTTGAGATGATACTTCCTCGAGGGAAGCTGTTAATTCTTCAACGGAGCTAGCTTGCTCTGCCGCCCCTTGGGATAAGGCCATGCTGGAATCAGATACTTGCTTGGAACCTGCAGCCACTTGTTCCGATGCATTCATAATATTGGACATAATTTCATTATTTTTTTCTACTATTTCATAGAATTTTTGATTAAGCAAATCTTTTTCCGACCTGACTTTGACATCCACTGTTAAATCTCCGGCGGCTATTTTTTCTGCTACTTTTGCCTGTTCACATATATTCGCTATCATGTCTCTAAAAGATGCTGCAAGATTGCCAACTTCATCTTTTGTATCCGCTCTAACGTCCACATTTATATCACCTTGTGCGAGTGTATCAGCAGCTTCCACCATTTCATTTATTGGTTTTGAAATACCTCTTGAAATATATAAGGCCATTAAAATAGCTATTATAATTCCCGCTATTAAAACACCTATCATAATCATGATAATCATTTTCGCATTTTCCATATTTCTTGAAATTTCAGAATGGGCAAATCCAATTTCATAACCTACTATGTTTTCCATCGCATCATCTACTTCGAGAGCTATAGTTCTCAAATCCCCATTTTTCAACTCATTATATGCTTCCATTCGATATGTAGGATCCATACCCACCGCCTCAATTAAATCCGTTCTTAAGTCAACATACTGTCTTAATCCTTCATTAAAGGCTTCTAAGTAATTCAAAATTTCCTTTATTTCTTCACTATCATATACAGACAATATTTCCATATACTCCGTAATATTGCTGCCCAAAATACCGTTAAATTCTTCTATTCTCCCTAAATAATATTTTTTGTCTGATTGTGATTCAGCTAAAATTAATCCATAAAGATTCATACGACTCCTTTGAAAAGCATTACTAGTCTCCTCCAGTAAACCTAAAGCCTCTACGCTATCTCCATATGAAGCATTATACGAATCATTGACGCTTAAGAGACTGAAGATTCCCACAAGACCGATAATTATTGCTATAGCTATAGCAAGCATAAATCCAAACATGATGCGAAATGATATTTTTCTGTTTGCAAACCATTTCATTCTATAACTACTCCTATCTTTTTGGAATTTTATATTTTTACATATACACCGTAAAGAATCATAATTAATTCAATAACCGGTGGATTGTAACTTAATCGTTTTACCGTCGGTGAGTGAGTATTCACTCACCGTATTGGAATTAATTATATAGCCCCTTTGTAACTTTGTCAATACCTGTCACAAAATATATTTTTTTATCATAAACCCTTTTAATACGACAAAGGACACTTAATACCATATAGTTTTAATAAATTTATAGAAAAGAAAGACAAAAAAGCCATCGTAAAGATGGCATTTTATTGAAGTGATTTAATATTATGGCTTTTATAAAAACAAAATTATTATACCTGCTATTGAAATGAAAGCTCCCAGCACCTCTTTTGGTAAAACTTTTTCCTTGAAAACAATAATAGAAGCAGGAATTATTATAACAGGTGAAATATTGGTTATAGATGATACTATTCCCGTAGCTGTATATTGCAGGGCTATTAATGAAAATGCAACACCGATGTAAGGACCGAATACTGCACCTAACGCAATTTGATTAATTGATTTTTTATCATCAAAAGCGGTCTTAATCTCCGGCCACTTTTTTTGAACCGTTATTATAATAGTATAAGCAACAAACGCAGCAATAAGCCTAATTTGCGTCGATGCAAATGCATCATAGGAGCCCATACCCAACTTGCTAAATACAAGTCCTAATGCCTGTCCCAGGGCACCGATACAAGCGTATATAATTCCTTTAATCGGTCTATTAAACTGCATCTTCTTTTCTTCAGGGTTGCGACTTAATATAACAAGGGCTATACCCGCCATGGTTACAAACATCCCTGTTAAACCTAGTATAGAAATTCTTTCACCCATAATAAAAAAACTTACCAGGGCCGCTATAGGCGGTGAAGCGGACATTATAAGGAGAGATATTCTTGAGCCTATATCTATAAAAGCTTGAAACAAAAACATATCCCCCAATACAAATCCGAATAAGCCGGATACCATAAGCCAAAACCATATATGCCCGTTAGCATCTATGGGCAAAGGAATACCCCGTGTAAAATATGATGTAATGCCTAGCAGTACAAATGCGATAAACAGCCTTATATAGCTAACTGCCATTGAACCTACTTTCTTCCCGGCGGACTCAAATGCAATGGCATTGATTGTCCAACATATAGCTGTTATTAAAGAAGCTATTTCTCCTATACGTGTTTGCATGGTGTATTCATTCCTTTTATAAATAATTACTATATTAGTATATTCCTGTTGTTATAAAAAATCAAACCCATTCTCTAAAACGTTACAGTCAAGTAATAGTTGGCAAACCCGCCTTCCTTTTTATCCCAACATGCAAATATACATAATTACTTGTTCTTAATCGCATTTATTCCACATTCCACTTGACATGGTGCCCCTATACCCTCTGGACACCCT
>JALNWH010000008.1 GCA_023230985.1 Bacillota bacterium | reverse complement strand
TGTGATTGATAGATTTTATTGATGTACCATCTCTATAACCTGCTTTCATAGATTAATTAAACCTGTTTTTTAGAAAATTTAAAATCATACTACATGTACTTTAATCAGATTTGTTGTTCCTACCGTACCTACAGGTATACCGGCGGTTATAATAATTAAATCATCCTTTTTTATAAATCCTAATTCTACGGCTTTTTCTACAGAATTTTGTATAATCTCATCAGTGCTTTCAGTAGCGCTTATAATAATAGGGTTAATACCAAAACTTATATTTAAACCTCTTGCTACTTTTACATCCGGGGTTGCAGCTATAATCGGTGCTTGAGGTCTATATTTTGAAACCATTCTTGCAGTATAACCTGATTGAGTCGGTGAAATTATAGCTGATGCATTTAAATCGCTTGCTACCGAACAACCTGCCAAACTTATTGCATTTGTTACTGTCATCTTATCTTTCATTTTTTTATCAAGGTTTTTCTTATAATCCAAGGCTTTCTCTGTTCTTTCCGCAACTGCAGCCATAGTAGTTACGGTTTCCAGTGGATACAACCCTACGGCAGTTTCTCCTGACAGCATAACAGCATCAGTACCATCGAAAATTGCATTTGCAATATCTGTAACTTCTGCTCTAGTTGGCCTCGGATTCTTTATCATAGATTCCATCATTTGTGTTGCAGTTATCACCGGTTTTCCATAGCTATTGGCTTTTGATATTAATAATTTTTGTGCTAAAGGTATATCCTCTGTAGGTATTTCTACTCCCAAATCCCCTCTAGCCACCATCAATCCATCCGCAACCTTTAAAATCTCATCAACATTATCAACACCTTCTTGGTTTTCAATCTTTGCAATAACTTTGATGCCTAAAGCATTTCTGCTTTCCAAGACTTTTTTGATTTCTATTATATCTGATGCTTTCCTGATAAAGGATGCCGCAATTAAGTCAATATCATTATCTATGCCAAAGTTTATATCGGAAATATCGTTTTCTGTTATAGCAGGAAGTTTTGAAATTGCGCCGGGAATATTGACATTTTTCCTATCACTTAGAATACCGCCTGTTATTATTTCGCATCTAACATCTGTATCATTATAATCCATAACCTCTAGTTCAATAGTTCCGTCTGCTATAAGTATCTTTGATCCTTTTGAAACTTCTTTTGTTAGGTTCATATAGCTTATACCTGCAATTGTCGCATCACCTTCGATGTCCCTTGTTGTTAAAGTAAAGTGTTTTCCGGAAAAAATCTCTACAAAAGGTGCCTTAAATTTCCCTAATCTTATTTCCGGTCCTTTTGTATCCAACATTATTGGTATAGGTTTATTTAGCTTTTCTCTTATTTTTTTTACACTTTCTATTCTAACTTTATGTTCATCATAAGTCCCATGAGAAAAGTTCAATCTGACAACATTCATACCTGCTATTATCAGCTTTTCCAATAGTTCCGGTTTTTCGCTCGCCGGGCCTATAGTACATACAATCTTAGTTTTTCTCATTTTTCAACCTCATCTTTATTTATTTCTTCTGTATAATCACAACAATCTATTCAAGCAACGTAATCGTAAGACCCTTTACTTTGCTTAAGACGTAATCTATCCCATTGTCACCTTATTTAAATGTATCATTTACATTATCCAGCATGTCCCTTATCGGTAGTTCATAAGGACAGCGGCTTTCACATATACCGCATTTTATACAATCTTCTGCTTTTTTATCAAAGTTCTTATACCTAGCCATAGCCCAATCCTTTAAATCGTATCTTGAATAATAGGATTCCATTACAAATAAAGTGGGGATATCTATTCCCTCTGTACACGGTAAACAATAGCCGCACCTGCGACAAAATGTATCACCCAATTCTTTTGCTACTTTTTCGATCTCTTGTCTTTCTTCATCGGCCAACTTGATTCCATCTGCCGCTTTTGCATTTACTATCACCTGTTCAACACAATCCATTCCCGGTATTGCTACATTTAGGTATGGACTTTCCAATATATATTTTAAAGACTTGCGACCGTCACGCAATGCTCCTCCCGCCATAGGTTTCATAGCAATAGTTCCTATATTTTTTTCTATTGCTTTTTTGAAAAGCTCTTCTCACTGCCTTTCAACAACACTGAATGGAAATTGAATTGTTTCAAATATATCCATTTCAAGAGCCTTTTCCAATACAGGAATTTTATGACTTGTTATTCCTATATGCTTTATAACTCCCTCCTTATTCATATTAACAAGGGCCTCCAAAGCACCATCTTTACTCATTACTGATTCTAATTCTTCAATAGAACCTATATTATGAAACTGATATATATCTATATAATCCGTTTTTAGTTCTTTTAAAGATATATCTATTTCTTTTAACATACCTTCTTTGCTTCTTACCATTGATTTTGTAGCCAAATAAAATTTATCTCTTCTTCCAACTAAGGCATTCCCCAGTAAAGCTTCGCTTATCGTATATCCCCTTGCGGTATCTATAAAATTAATTCCCATTTCTATGGATTTTGTGATAATCTTATTAACGTCTTCCTGCTCTACATGTTGAATGGGTATTCCACCAAATCCTATTCGTGAAACGTTTAACCCGGTTTTCCCCAGAACATTATACTGCATTATAAATCTCCTCTCTCAGTAGGCTGCCATTAATCCTATAACTCCAATATAGTTAATGGACTTCCTTTTATATGGATAATACCTTGGCCAATTCGTACATCTCATTATTAAATTTTTTATCCGTTTTTAAAGCATCTCCAATATCTTCATCTATTATTTTATTGTCCTTAATGCCTACCACTCTTCCATGCTTCCCTTGAATTAGCAATTCTACTGCTTTTGCACCATATCTGCTTGCTAATATGCGATCAAATGCCGTTGGCGCACCTCCTCTTTGTAAGTAGCCTAATATAGTAATCCTTACTTCCATACCCAACTTTTTTTCTATATCTTCCGCAAGTTCTATTGCATTACCTACACCTTCAGCTAACATTATTATACTATGCAGCTTGCCTCTATTTTTACCTTGAAGAAGTTTCTTACATATGCTATCAAAGGAAAACTCCATTTCAGGCACTACAATACTTTCGGCACCACCGGCCAGACCGGCATATAAGGCTATATTTCCTGATTTTCTTCCCATCACTTCTATAATGCTGACCCTTTCATGGGATGTGGTTGTATCTCTGATTTTATTTACAGCGTCCAAAATAGTATTTAACGCTGTATCAAAACCTATTGTGTAGTCAGTGAAAGGTAAGTCATTATCTATGGTAGCAGGAATACCCACGCATGGAATACCACTATCGGAAAGATCCTTTGCTCCCCTTAAGGTTCCGTCCCCGCCTATAATTATTATTCCATCAAAATTAAAAATATTTATAATATTTAAAGTCTTATTAAAACCCTCTTCCGTTTCAAACTCCTCACATCTCGCTGTTCTGAGTAAAGTTCCTCCTCTTTGTATGATATCTGCTACGGAAGATACGTCCATTTCCATTACATCCCCATGTATCAGCCCGTTAAACCCTTTATTAATGCCAAATACTCTTAAATTATTATAAATACATGTCCTTACTACAGCTCTTATTGCAGCATTCATCCCCGGAGAATCTCCACCGCTGGTTAATACAGCAATGTTTTTCATATAAACACTCCCAATCCGAAATTTTTACTATTCTATAAAAACAAAAACACTCGTCGTGTTTTTATTTTAATATTCTATTTCATATAATATGTTTTGTGCTTCTTCTGCCTCGCTTTCCGGCACTAATATTTCAAAACAACCGTATTCCTTTTCAATTTTTTTCCCTACTGATTGAATTTTTACTAACATTCCTTCGTCTGTAAGATGTTCCTTTATTGCTTCGGCTTTTTTCCTATTATGTGCTATATATATCACTGTCCACATTCAAGAAGCCTCCTTTTAATGAGTTTATGCTTTTCTTTGGAAGCAATCCTTAATATTAAATCTATTGTAATAAAAAATTTACTTCAAAGCAACACATTCATCACCGCAGGTCCTTTTTAAGTCATTTATTAAATTATCATTTATATTTACCCATATACTTTTATCAGCCTTCATAACCACTGATTTGCCTGATACCCTTTTTGCATCATCAATCACATATACAGGTTGTTCACCGCGGTTTTTGCAAAGTATGTTTTTTATTATATTCAGCATTTCCGGATTTTTTTGCGTGTTTATTTTAATATATAGCTTTGTGGGTTTTATTTTCCTTGTATCTAAATCTATTTTAGGATCCTTCACAGGAATGATTTTTTCACATATAAGCTTAGCATCTTCCTCTTCCTTTAAACTGATTCTTCCTTCTATAATAATTATATTGTCGGTTTTTAGCAAGTACTCATATTCATCATATATTTTAGGGAATACAATTACCTCAATTATTCCATAAAGATCTTCTATTTCAACAAAAGCCATCATATTATTATTCTTTGTTGATTTTGGTTTAACAGATACAATAATGCCACCCATTATCACTCTTTTACCATCATAATTATAAGCATAGAAACCGGGACTTTCTGATTCTGAAACTATCTTTATCAGTTCGGCAGTATTTATTGATGTTCGGTCTTCCAGTTCTTTTTTGTATTCCAGCAAAGGGTGTCCGCTTATATATAAACCCAGCATTTCCTTTTCCATAGCCAGCAATACATTTTGAGGATACTCATTCAATTCCGGATAAACATCATTGCTTATGGGCAAATCCTCACTGTCTCCTTCAAATAAAGACAATTGCCCCTTTACATTAGCCCTCCTTTGTTCATTAATACAATTCATAAACTTCTCATAAACTGCCATCATCTTGCTTCGATAAATATTAAAACAATCAAAGGCACCTGACTTTATTAAACTCTCCACCGTTCTTTTGTTCACATAACTCAAATCAACTTTATCTAAAAAATCATATAAACTTTCAAAATGTCCTTTTTCTTTTCGTGAATCTATTATCGAATTAATAGCATTTATACCTACGTTTTTTACTGCTGCAAGCCCAAATCTTATTTTCTTACCTCTAACTGCAAAGTTAACACCACTTTTGTTAATATCAGGAGGCAGTATTTCTATTCCTGCTTTCTTACTATCAAGTATATATTCTGCAACTTTATTGCTATTATCCATAATACTTGTAATCAATGCAGCTGTAAATTGAACTTTATAATAATATTTCAACCAAGCAGTTTGATAAGCTATCACTGCATAAGCAGCAGCATGGGACTTATTGAAACCATATTTTGCAAATTCGGACATCTCGTCAAATATTTTCTCTGCTACTTCCTTTTTTATTCCGTTTCTAACACAACCCGGTACTAAGACTTCTCCTTTCTCATCCTTGAAACCGTTTATGAAAATTTCTTTCTCTTTAGCCATAACGTCTGCCTTTTTCTTAGACATTGCTCTTCTAACCAAATCCGACCTTCCCATGGAATAACCGGCTAATTCTCTAAATACTTGCATAACTTGTTCCTGATATACAATACATCCATAAGTAACAGATAATATATGTTTAAGTTTTTCATGCAAATATTTTATTTTTTCAGGATTCTTTTTATTCGATATATATCTAGGGATTTGGTCCATAGGCCCCGGTCTAAAAAGAGACACTCCGGCTATTATATCTTCCATGGTATTCGGTTTTAATTCCTTTATAAAATTTGTCATCCCTGCACTTTCCAATTGAAAAACACCATAAGTGTCGCCATCGGAAATCATTTTATAAACATTGGCATCATCATAGTCAATTTCTGCAATATCCGGAACTTCCAATCCTTGATCTTTAATAATATCCAATGTATCTTTGATGACGGTCAAGGTTCTAAGCCCCAGAAAGTCCATTTTTAAAAGACCCAGTTCTTCCAGATTCCCCATAGAAAACTGGGTTGTAATAACATCTTCATTCATTTGCAAAGGCACATAATCTGCAATAGCTTCTTTGGATATAACCACTCCCGCTGCATGAGTTGATGCGTGTCTAGGAATCCCTTCCAAGGCCCTAGCCGTATCTATAAGTTCTTTTATTCCCGTGTCGTTATTATATTCATTTTTTAAATTATGATTAACATTTAAGGCTTTATCTATAGTCATTCCTATTTCCATAGGAATGTTTTTTGCAATATTATCCACTTCTCCATATGGTATATTGAGAGCTCTTCCTACATCACGTATCGCAGCCCTAGCAGCCATGGTACCAAAGGTAATAATTTGTGCAACTCTCTCTTTACCGTATTTTTCTATAACATAATCTATTACTTCCTGTCTTCTTTCATAACAAAAGTCAATATCAAAATCAGGCATACTGATTCTTTCAGGGTTTAGAAATCTCTCGAATATAAGATTGTATCTAATAGGATCTATATCTGTTATATCTATTGCATAGGCCACTATGCTGCCTGCACCGGAACCCCTCCCGGGGCCGACCATGATATTGTTCTCTTTAGCAAATCTAACATAATCCCAGACAATTAAAAAGTAATCGGCATACCCCATTGTTTTTATAATGGAAAGCTCATACTCCATTCTTTCAATCAGTTCCGCAGTAACAGTTTTGTACTTTTTTTTAAGACCTTTTTCACAAACATCCTTTAGATAAGTATCTGAAGTAAAGCCGGTAGGAACATCAAATTGAGGCAAGTGAATTTCACCGAAGGTAAAATCAACTTTACATCTTTCTGCAATTTTAAAAGTGTTCTCTATAGCCTCCGGAACATAATTGAATAATTCTTTCATATCTTCCGGAGATTTTATATAAAATTCATCAGTTTCAAAACTCATTCTCTTCTCGTCTTCAATTGTTTTTCCGGTCTGAATGCATAGCAAGATATCATGAGCTCTCGCATCTTCTTTATTTACGTAATGAACATCATTGGTAGCCACAAGAGGGATTCCTGTTTCTTCAGACATTCTGACTAACTCTTTATTTACTAAAGCCTGTTCTTTAATTCCGTGATCTTGTAATTCTAAGAAAAAGTTCCCTTCACCAAATATTTGCAAATATTTGATAGCCTCTTCTTTGGCACTTTCATAGCCTTTATTAAGAATGGCTTTTGGCACAGAGCCTGCCAAACACGCACTTAAAGCAATTATTCCTTCGGAATATTGTTTTAATAATTCCATATCAACTCTCGGTTTATAATAAAATCCGCTTATGAAACCTTGGGATACCAAATATATTAAGTTTTTATAACCGGTTTCATTCTCTGCCAGTAAAACCAAGTGATACTGTTCACTATCATATTTCGGGTCCTTGTCCATCATTTGCCTTTGCGCCACATAGACTTCACAACCTATTATGGGTTTAATTCCCTTTTTTACAGCTTTTTTATAAAATTCAACTACACCGTACATGGTACCGTGATCCGTAATGGCAACGGAATCCATGCCTAATTCTTTAACTTTATCTATTACTTTGTCTAACCTTCCCGCTCCATCTAAAAGGCTGTATTCCGTATGTAAATGTAAGTGTACAAAGTCTTTCATCAAAATCTTCCTTCCGCTATCTTCCAAGTAATTTAAATATATTCTTCTTGTATTTTTCAACCCCGGGTTGATTAAAGGGATTTACGTTTATAATGTAGCCGCTTATAGCACATGCTTTTTGAAAAAAATATACCAATTGCCCAAAGTAATAAGGTGATTTTTCCGGTATATTGATTGTAATAATCGGCATTCCACTGCTTTCGTGAGCTTCCTTTACTCCTTGGAAAGCTATATCATTTATAAAATTTAGTGTTTTACCCTGTAAATAGTTTAATCCATCTATATCCTCAAAATCATATGGTATTGATATATCGCTTTTATTCGATTTAAAATTTAATACAGTTTCAAAAACATTTTGCGTACCTTCTTGTAAAAATTGCCCCATAGAATGCAAATCAGTGGTGAATTGAAGTGATGTAGGAAACAAGCCTTTTCTTTCTTTCCCTTCACTTTCTCCAAACAACTGTTTCCACCATTCGGAAAAATATAGCATTGTCGGTTCATAACTTATTAAAATTTCAATAGCTTTCCCGGCATCATAGTACATATTTCTTAAAGCAGAATATTTATAAGCCGGATTTTTATCCATATCCTCATTATTATATAAATAATAGGCTTCCTTAGCCCCTTCTATTATTTCATAAATATCAATATCTGCCGCTGCAATGGTATATAATCCGGCCGGGGTTAGTACTGAATATCTGCCACCAACGTTTTCGGGTATTACAAAGCTTTCATAACCCTCTTTATCTGCAACAGCTCTTAATACCCCTTTTGTTTTATCCGTTATTGCAACGATTCTCTTGGCAGCCTCATCTTTACCATATTTTTTTAATAACCTGTCTTTAAGTATTCTAAATGCTATAGCTGTCTCCAGTGTTGTCCCTGATTTTGAAATAACTATAAGACTGAAATCCTTTTGCTCTATTTCTTCAATTAAAAGGTTCAGATACTGTCCGCTAATATTATTTCCTGCAAAAACAACTTTTTTATTTTTAGGATTCAACATCTCAATTGCCGCTTTACCGCCAATATAAGAACCGCCTATACCTAATGAAATAATAGTATCCGAAATACTTCTAAGCCTTTTGGAAGATGTAACAATATCCTCCAAAACCTTTTCTTCAATTTTTATTGGTGTATCAAGCCAACCCAGTGGCATTTTATCATACTCTTCCTTACTATGAATCTTATTATGAATTGTTTTAACTGTTTCCTTTGCATTCTTTAAATGCTTTTGATTTATGGTACCTTCGCTATAATCTATTTTTATATTATCCATCTATATATCCCCCATTTAAAATATACACATCTTTCGTGTTTGCATTGTGCAAATCTTATACTTAAATAAAAATTTGTCTGCAATTGCTTTAATTATAAATCAATAATATTATCAACCTTGTTTAAAGCTTAACTTAATTCTTAAATCTTCGGCTATTTGATCAAGCCTGCGTAATCTATGATTCACACCGGATTTGCCCACAGGAGGATTCATTGCCTCACCCAATTCCGCCAAACTTAAATCTTGATGCAAAAGCCTGAATTCCGCCATTTCCCTCAGGTTTCTTGGAAGCTTATTAAGTCCAATATTCTCCTTTATAAATTGAATATTGTTTATTTGCCTCATAGCTGCATTAACCGTTTTGCTTAAATTTGCAGTTTCACAATTAACTAACCTATTTACATTATTCCGCATTTCTTTAAATATTCTTATGTTTTCGATTTTTAAAAGTGCATTATGTGCACCTATAATATTTAGAAAGTCTACTATATTTTCTCCTTCTTTTAGATATACTACAAAACTGTTTTTTCTACTTACAACCTTGGCATTTAAACCATATGAGTTAATCAATCTTGTCAAATCATCCGCATATGAATTATCATTCGTAACTATTTCTAAATGGTATGTTTTCTCCGGGTCACTAATAGAACCACCGCCTAAAAAAGCACCTCTTAGATATGCTTTTTTACAACATTCTTTTTCTATAATATTTTTGGAAATTCTTTGATTTATTCTTATGCCACTTTTCCCTTTTAGTATACCAAGAGAAATAAGTAAGTCATTAGAAGCGTTTTCAGACCCTATAAGAAGTGTATAGCTATATTTCTTTTTAAGCTGCCTATTCTTTGACATCAGTACTTGAGTTTGTATACCATAATTTATTTTCAGCAACGTGAAAATTCTTCTTGCAATTGCCGCATTTTCTGTAATCAGTCTGATTCCTATTCGATTACTGCCGGTTATCTGTATTGTACCGGTTAATTTTATAAGAGCAGATAATTCCGCTTTTTGACAACAACTTTCTATTATTTTAATTTTAGCCAGTTCATTTTTTACATTAGAAGAAAAGGACATAATAGCCCTCCTTTATTTAAGCACCCCTATTTTACTTAAAGGCCATAGTCTGAAAACTGCTTTACCTATTATGCTCTTTCTTTTTACAAATCCCAAGGTATTGGATCTGCTATCTCTGCTCTCAATTCTATTATCACCTAATACAAAGTACTCATCCTCTGCTGTTTTTGATTTTTCAAAACCGTTTTCATATGTAGGAATATCTGTATAGTCCGGTGATAATATTTCATCATTTATAAATACTGCACCTTCTTTAACTTCCAGCACTTCATCGGGCATACCAATTACTCTTTTTATTAAATCCTTATTTTCCAATCTGTCATTGATTACCACAATTTCTCCTCTTTTGGGGTTTCCAATCCTATAACTAAGTTTAGACACTATAAGTATTTGCCCTTGTTGTAATGTGGGCTTCATCGATGGTCCCTTTACAAAAGCAATTTGAAATATAAAAGTTTTTAATACAAAAGCCAAGATGAATGCAGTGGCAATTAATTTAATCCAAGAAAAAATTTCCGCTTTTACGTTTTCGCTCAAGTTTTTCTACATCTCCTTTAATATATTTATATTTGTTTCCCTTTTATCTTTTTGTTTGCTTCTTCGTCAATATCTCTATTATCCATTATGACTCTATGATCTTTTTCTTTAAGTGCTTCATTTAAATAATTTGCAATAGTTACTGATCTATGCCTTCCGCCGGTACAGCCAATTGCAATAACTAATTGAGTCTTCCCCTCTTTAATATAAAAGGGTATTAAATAATCAACCATATTTATAAGTTTTTCCAAAAATACCGATGCTTCCGGCCATTTCATAACATATTCACGTACTTTTTTATCATTACCGCTTAATTTTTTTAAACTTTCTATATAGTATGGATTTGGTAAGAATCTAACATCAAAAACTAAATCCGCATCTAAAGGCAGTCCATATTTAAAACCAAAAGAAATAACGTGTATAATAAGCTTTTCCGTCTTACCACCCTCAATAAAAAGATGTATTATTTCTTGTTTCAATTGAGCTGTGCTCATGTTGGTGGTGTCTATAATATAAGTGGCCTTTTCCTTTATTTCCTCCAGTTTCATCCTTTCCGCATCTATCCCATCAAGAATCCTGCCATCAACAGCCAAAGGATGCATTCTTCTGCTTGTTTTAAATCTTTTTATCAAGGTTTCGTCCGATGCTTCCAAAAACAAAATATCGTAATTAAAGCCTTCTTCTTGTAATTCGTCTAAGCTGGATTGCAATTGATCAAAAAACATACCGCCGCGTATATCAGTTACAATAGCAATTTTATCTATTGAACCCCTGCTTTGGCTGCATATTTCAGCAAATTTAAGAATTAAAGCTGGCGGAAGATTATCTACACAAAAATAACCTAAGTCCTCTAAGAATTTTACAGCTTGGCTTTTGCCCGCTCCTGAAAGCCCTGTTATTATAATAAATCTCATCTGTTATACCTCCTGCAATTATTAAAACTATTTTGCCGCATTTAATATTTGCTCTTTAGTAAGTCCGGCTTCTTTTGCCAAATTTGTCCCATTTTTAAAATTTCCTACATCTGCAGGTGTATGAGCATCACTATTTATCACAAATTTTACACCTGATTTTGCAGCGTTTTTTATTTCTTCAACAGTCATAACATTACTGTTTGCGTTTATCTCTAAGGCTGTGCCTACCTTTGAAGCCCCAATTGCCAATTTTTTTATATCCATTGGTATTCGTGCACCGGGATGTGTAATAAAATCAATTTTATAATTGTTAATCGCTTTTATCATAGTGTCGGTATTATCATGTATTATTTTATAATTCTTGATTCTTTTTAATCTATGTAAATAGTTTTTTACATATATATGGTGGTAATCCATAACTCCCTTAGGTATTGCCAGCATATGGTAACCCAAAGCCAATATGTCCAGATATTTAAGTGATGCATCGTCTATATCAATGGCACCGTCTTTACTTATTAAATTACATTCCATACCTAAAAACACTTTAATATCTTCAAACCTTTTATTGATATTATCTATTTCTTGCCGCATTTTCTCTAATTTTCTTCTTTTTACTCCAAAAGCAAAATGCTTAAAACCATGATCGGTAATTGCTACTTCTTTTAGTCCTTTATATCTGGCTTCTAAAACATTTTCCAAAATGGTACCCTTTCCATGACTATATATTGTATGAGTATGATAATCAGCAATTATATTTATCAAAACTACACCTCTAAAATTTCATCTTTGATATTTATTATAATATATCTGTCAATATAAAGGAAATCCGCTTCACATTTCGCTAACACACCCTAAACCTTTTCTTACTGTCTTGATAAAAAGATCCTTCGGCTAAAGCCTCAGGATGACGGGGTAGGGAGAGGCCTCAGGATGACGGGGTAGGGAGAAGCCTCAGGATTACGGTGCCGGGTGCATTATTGAAATTTACCTATCAGCTTTACTTCAGTTTCCAGTTTAACCCCATATCGCTCATAAATAGTCTTTTGAATATGTACAATAAGGTTATATATGTCTTTAGATGTTGCGCTACCTTTATTAATAATAAAACCGCAGTGTTTATTTGAAATTTCCGCATCGCCAATTGCCATACCTTTTAACCCGGCATCTTCTATAAGTTTACCTGCATAATAACCTTCCGGCCTTTTAAATATGCTGCCTGCACTGGGAAATTCAATTGGCTGCTTTGCCTGTCTCTTTTCATTTAATTCTGTCATCAGTTTTTTTATATCGTTATAACTACCGGTTTTTAAATTAAAAAACACTGTGGTTACAATATAAGATTCCTTACTAATTATGCTTTTTCTATATCCAAATTTCATTTGCTTATTGTTTAAAGTTCTTGTATTCATTTCACTATCTAATACTTCTACTTCTTCCACTACATCTTTTACCTCCATGCCATAAGCCCCGGCATTCATTGATATTGCACCGCCAACCGATCCGGGTATACCGTTTGCAAATTCCAATCCTGTAAGTGAATGTTCGGCAGCCAACTTTGATATAGAGCTAAATAGTGCTCCGCTTTCTGCAATAATTGTATTCTTTTCTACTTTAACATCGGCAATCTTTTCTCCTATTTTAATAACCGCTCCCCTGATACCATCATCGGAAATTAATACATTTGTGCCATTACCAAATAAATAATACGGTATATCCTTCTCTTTAAGACATCCAATAAACCTAACAAGCTCACCTATGTTTTCAGGTTCCATATAGATATCCGCTTTTCCGCCAATCTTGATGGAAGTGTGATTTTTCATAGGTTCGTCATACTTTATATTATTAAACTCATTATTAAAAAGCAAAATCAAATCCTCCTTTATTGGTTGTTTTATTCTTCAACCGCTCTTATGATTCCAATAGGAGTCTGCTCCGAACATTGTCCCAGCGGGTTATCCTTTAGGACCTCTAAAATCATTTTTCTATCAATAATACCTTTAGAAGTTCCCAATACATTACCACCAAAATCGTTCATATCAACAACTGCTACTTCAGCTTTAACGCTATCTCTTATTTTTCTCGCAACCCTATCAGGTTCATTAGGACCTAATACGACACATCTATTATAGGGAGGAAGTGTATTAGGTGTGGGGCCGTCGATTGAAGAAGCTTTATAACCGGCAATTCTATAAAAATCGCCTTTTCTGCCAAATAATTTTGTTACAAAACTCACAGCAGCAGCAAAAAGTATTCTCAAAACTCCACATTCTCTTAGAGCCATTTCCATTGTTTCCGGAATTCCCAAGCCTATTCCAATAGGGGTCTTTGTTACATGTTTAGATAAAAACACAGCCAAAGGTCTTGGCTTTATTTCATTTAAAAAAAAGGCCCTTCCTTGAGTTATCGCTACTACTTTTTCGCTTACAAATACTATATCATCATTTTTGACAATTGCCTCAGTATACTTTTTAACTACATCGACTATATCATCATTTTTTTGCACCACATGAGTTTTAACCGGTATTCTTAAATACTTTTTATTGTTATATTCAATAACAGGTTGTTTATCTTTCATTTTACTATCCTCCAGTCCATATTTTGCCATTGTCCTTAAATAATTATACTTTTAAAATAAACCGGATAAAATGATTATACAACAAAACAATATAATTTTTATATAATTATTCGGCAATTTTACCATTAAAATATTTATTTGCTAATGCTTTTGAATCTTGTAAGGCTTCCTCAGGGCTTTTTCTATCCATCAAAACATCTAAAATGGCATATTGGAGAATTCCGTCAATTTCCCACCAGTATTTATGACATGAAATATTTTTTGCAAATTCCAATCCTTGTTGAATAGTATACATCTCTTTATCATTTTGGTATATATGAACACAAGATTTTCGTACGGGAAAATAGCCGAAATCTTTTAGTTTTTCTTGGGATTCACAATCTGTTAAAACTTTTATTAACTCAAAACAAATCTCCTTTTTTGCATTATTTTCTTGCTTAAAAATACCGTAAGAGCAATACTTTTCATTTATATATAAAGGATATTTTTCATTATAACTGGGATAATGAGCTACAGTAAAATTTATTCCATATTTGTTTCCCATATTTCTAAGATAGGGCACCATCCAAGATTCTCCTAAAAGCACTGCCCCTTTTCCTTCTAGAAAAAGATTGAATGCAGTGTTTAAATTTAAATCTTCTATACCCGAGTGCAAAACATCGTATTTGTTTTTCAATTCATATAAATTAATTAAACCTTCAAGAGCCTCAGGGGAATCAAAAGAGTATTTTCCATTATCTTCATTAATTATAGAAGCGCCTTTACCCATAAGTATCCCAAATATATTATAATATCCGGGACCAATATATCCTAGTAAGCCATAAGTTTTTGAATCTCCCTTTCTTTTACCTTCGAATGTAAGTTTTTTTAAACATTCTATAAATTCCTCATAAGTCCAAAAACCATTCTCCGGCAAATCTACTTCTTTATCGCTAAACATATCTTTGTTTAATAATAATGTATAGCCCATTTGTGCCCAAGGGATTCCGTATATTGTATCTTCATACGTGCAAGAAGAAGTTGCACCTTCTATGAAATCCTTCCAGTCGTTATTTGAAATATATTCATTTAAAGGTTCTAATAATCCTGATGAAAGAAAAAACATATCACTGCCTATAGGAGCTATGTCCGGTATTGCATTTATTTTTATAGCTGCTCTTAATGTCGCTTTTCCATTGATGGAATCTATGGTTTTGTATTCTATATATACCCCGGGATGAGATTTCTCGAATTCCTTAATTTTTTTATTCATCCATGAATATCTGCTCCCCGTCGTTGTATCCAACTTTGGATAGTCCCATAAGGTTATAACACCTTTCCAATTAATATTTTCTTTTTTCTCTTCATAGCTTTCCCTATAGTCAATCCAATATTTTTTAAATAAAAATGGTCCAATAACTATAATTACTATTATTAAAATAATAGGCAGAATAGTTTTAAGTTTTTTTACCACTATGATTCCCCCTAAAACGTCACTATTACTACAATATTTATATTCAAAACAAATGTATGGCATTCTATAAAAAATACATAGAATATAGTTAAGATTGACATACAGTATATACAAGTATATACTGTACTTGAAAGATAATTAAAAAGAGGCGGTTTTATGAGAATTAATTTAGCTAAATGGGGTAATAGTGCTGCTATTCGTATACCAAAGGTTATATTAGACGAATTAAATATTGATAGTAAAAATTTTGAAAACATAAGTTTTAACATTGATATAAGAGATGGCAAGCTAATATTGAAAAAGAAACAAGTAAAAACAAAATTTGAGCTACTTGCTGAACAATCTACGGGAGAAAAATTTAATCCAAAACCTGATATTGATTGGGGAAATCCTACCGGGAAAGAAGTGTGGTAGATATAATGACTAAGCTAGACAAAACTAATTTTAATTGTTTAGAATTTGGAGATGTAATTAAAATCAGCTTTTCTCCATCTAAGGGGCATGAGCAAAGAGGATACAGACCCGGACTTGTAATATCAGATCCTATAACGCAAAAAGAACTAAATGGTTTAGTAACAATAGTTCCAATAACAAATTCAACCGGTTCTTTTTTCACCAGAGTAAACCTGGGTGACTATGATATTATAACAAAAGGGGATATCTTAATGGATCAGATTAAAGTATTGGATTTAAGCAAAAGAACATATGAGTTTGTAGAAAAGGCACCTAAAGAGGTTTTAACCCAATGCAATATTATTTTTAATGCTATTTATGAAAAAATGTTAAGCTCCTGAATTTTATACATTAAATATTTTAATAGCAAGGAAGCTTTAGTATCAGGTATAAAAATCTTATTCATCATCATTTTTATGAACAGTATAATAAATATTATCATATTTATCTTTATCATCTTTGCCGGAACCGGGTTCTTCAGGAATAACCAGTGCTGCTACAAAATGCACTCTATAAAGTCTAATTTTTAAAAAAGTTGATAATATTTTCAGCTACTTTTTTATTTATACTCTCAACTGAAAGCAAATCATCTATGGAAGAAGCTTTTATTTCTTCGATATTTTTAAAATGCTTTAAAAGTGCATTCTTCCTTGCTGTCCCTACTCCGGGGATTTCATCCAAAACTGATTTTTTAACCTTTTTTCTCATCAGGCTCCTATGATATGTTATTGCAAATCTATGAGCCTCATCTTGTATTCTAACAATAAGTTTAAAAATCTCACTTTTCCATGGCAATAAAATTTCTTGCCCTTTATAAATAAGACCTCGTGTTCTATGTCTATTATCTTTAACCATGCCACAAACCGGAATATCTAAATTATACTTTTCTAAAATGGGAATAATGGAGTTTATTTGACCAAGTCCTCCATCTACGAAAATTATATCAGGAAATTTTGAAAATTTGCCATTCTTATATTCAGTATTTTGATCTTCTATACTACCTCTCTCTTCTAAACCACGTATAATTCTTCTTTCTATGATTTCTCTCATGCTTGCATAATCATCCTGCCCTTCAAAGCCTTTTATTTTAAATCTCCTGTAATGCTTTTTAATAGGCTTCCCATCTTCAAAAACTATCATAGAACCTACATTATCTACACCTTGGATATTGGAAATATCAAAGGCTTCTATTCGATGAATATTATTAGGAATGTCAAGAATCACAGCTAATTCACTCATCAGAGCTGTGGTCTTTTCTTTGTCCTTGTCAGTTCTTTCCACCTCCAGCCTTAATGATTCCGCAGCGTTTCTTTTCGCCATTTGCATTAGTTTACGCTTTTCGCCTCTATAGGGTATAGATATCTTTACTTTACTTCCTTTCTTATCGCTAAGCCACTTTTCTATAATCTCTTTCTCTTCTAATTCTGTAGATACAAGTATATTTTTAGGCATATAAACAGCCTTGTTATAGTATTGCTTTATAAAGCTATCTATGATTTCATCGGCTTCACTTTCTCCAATATCCGATAAAAAGAAGTTTTCTCTTCCTATGATTTTTCCTAATCTAACAAAAAATATCTGAACGCTTACGAGTTTACCACTCACTTCATAAGCGATAATATCCAAATCCTCAAGTCTGGAGGAAACCGCTACCTGTTCCTCATTGATTTTATTAACTGCTTCCAGTTGGTCTCTTATATCGGCAGCCTTTTCAAATTCAAGATTTTCAGAAAATCTTTTCATTTTTTCCTCTAATTCAGTTATTAGATTTTGTTGTTTACCTTCCAAGAACAAGGAAACATCCTTTATAATATCAGCATACTCTTCTTTGCTCACTTTACCGGTACATGGTGCCAAGCACCTATTTATATGGGCATTCAAACAAGGTCTCTCTTTCCCGGCGATTTTTTCAATATTTTTATTGCAGCTTCTTACGGGGAATATTTTTCGAATTAAATCTATGGTTTGTTTTACTGCCTTACTATCTGTAAAAGGCCCGAAGTATTTCCCTTTATCTTTTATGATTTCCCTAACTATTATCACTCTTGGAAAGCTCTCATTTAATGTGATTTTGATATAGGGATAATGCTTATCATCCTTTAGCGTTACATTATATCTGGGTCTATGTTTTTTTATTAGGTTACATTCTAACACCAGTGCTTCAAGTTCATTTTTCGTTATAATATATTCAAAGTCTTTAATGTTTTCCACTAGTACATATACTTTAGCAGATTGACTTTTTGATGATTGAAAGTACTGCCTAACACGGCTTCTAAGATTAATTGCCTTACCTACATAAATAATTTGCCCTTCACCGTTTTTCATTAAATAGACTCCGGGCTTTTGCGGTAGGTTTTTCAATTTTTCTTCTAGGTTTAACATCCCATATACCTTCTTTTATTTAATATTCAATATTTTATTTACACACATCTATCCAAGTGCCTTTAGTTACTTCAGCCAAGTAATCTACTTCAATTTTTACTGCTGTATTGGCACCACCGCCGGCAGGAAAAACGTAATCGAAGACCTTTAGTGACTCATCCAGATAAATATCTAATGGCTTAATTAGGCCGAAGGGGCACACACCGCCAACAGGATGTCCGGTAGCTTCTTCCAAATCATCTAAACCAATAAACTTGGCCTTTTCCTTGAAATAACCCTTGAATTTTTGATTATCTATTTTTACATCACCTTTTGTCAATAGTAAAATATCTCTTTCTTTTAATCTGAAAGCCATCGTCTTGGCTATTCTTGCAGGTTCCACTCCCAGTGCCGCTGCAGCTAGTTCAACAGTAGCTGTACTGGTATCCATTTCTATCACTTCCAAGGGCAGGCCTTCTTCTTTAAATTGTTTCTTTACACTATCTATACTCATCTTATACCTCCAAAGTTAATAAATCGATATATCTGATATTGACACACCGATTTATTTTTCTTTTATCATTTGAAATCTGTTTTTTTAAGTTTTCCATCATCCTTCATTATAATCTCGGTTATCTTTGTAAGTTTATTCTTGTCATCTATCTTGGCACATTCAAGGACTTGTATTATTTTAGTTATATGACCCTTTGATTTATATACATCTTTTAATATTTTTAGTATTGAGTAAGGATGATCCGGATCTTTTAAGCTTATAAATGATGTGTCGGGTACTAAAATCGCTTCTGTAATAAGTTTTGCATAATCAATATCACTAAGGTCAGCTATTAAAAAATATTCTGTTTCACCGGTTAAGTCTTCAAAACCTTTAATTTGCTTTATTTTATATTTACTTTTGGCAACAGCGCTTATTGATGCCATTAAAGGAAGTATGCCCCACCCCTTATGCCCGGATATAATAAAGCAGTCCTTTTCATTAACTGACTTTTCGATGTATTGTCCTTGTTTTTCCGTCATAAAGCCTTGGTCTATTAATTTTTTTAAAAAAACATTCATATAATCCCTCCTTTCATTTTATTATAGCATTAATCGGAACGGTGTAAAACCTGACCTATTTATACTACTGTATAATTTTAGTACTACTATAAATATATCTTATTATATTTGCTACGATTACTGAGTTCCAAGGTTAACAATCTGTAAGCTTGTTGCGAGTTATGTCAAAACCTTTTTAAGATACTCACCGGTATAAGATTTTTTACACTTTATCAATTCTTCAGGGGTTCCTGCAGCCACAACCGTACCGCCTCTATCGCCGCCATCGGGCCCTAAATCAATTATATAATCCGCTCTCTTTATCACATCAAGGTTGTGTTCAATAACAATAACAGTATTACCGCCTTCCACTAACCTATCAAGGATTTTTAATAATTTATATATATCAGCAGTATGAAGGCCTGTTGTCGGTTCATCTAAAATATACAGGGTTTTACCGGTGCTTCTTTTTGATAGTTCAAAAGCCAGTTTAATCCTTTGTGCTTCCCCACCCGACAATTGGGTTGATGGTTGTCCAAGCCTTATATACCCAAGCCCCACATCATTTAATGTTTCCAGCTTTCTTTTTATTTTGGGTATGTTTTCAAAAAACACCAGTGCATCTTCCACAGTCAGCTCTAATATTTCTGATATATTTTTCCCTTTATACTTAACTTCCAAGGTCTCCCTATTATATCTTTTACCTTTGCAAACCTCACAAGGCACATATACATCCGGTAAAAACTGCATTTCAATCTTTATTATTCCATCTCCCCTGCAAGCCTCGCACCTTCCGCCTTTTACATTAAAGCTGAAACGACCTTTTTTATAGCCTCTCATTTTAGATTCTGTTGTAGAAGCATATACATCTCTGATAAAGTCAAAGACACCGGTGTAGGTTGCCGGGTTTGAACGGGGAGTCCGGCCTATCGGTGATTGGTCTATCTCTATTATTTTGTCTAAGTTTTCATAGCCCATGATTTTATCATGTAGCCCCGGCCTGTTTCTTGAACCGTATACTTTTTGTGCCAAACCTTTATAAAGTATCTCATTCACTAATGTGCTTTTACCGGAACCGGAAACACCGGTTACGCAATTAAAAACTCCCAAAGGTATTTCCACATCTATATTTTTTAAATTGTTCTCTCTTGCACCGCTGACTGCTATCGAATTTCCATTGGACTTTCTTCTGCTGTTAGGTATAGGTATACTTTTTTTACCGGACAAATACTGCCCTGTTATTGAATCTTTACTCTCCATAATATCTTTAACAGTTCCCTCAGCGACTATGAAACCACCGTGTATTCCGGCACCGGGTCCAATATCAATAATATGATCGGCAGATTGCATAGTTTCTTCATCGTGCTCAACTACAATTACTGTATTGCCTAAATCCGTTAGATTCCTTAACGTCTTTAACAGTTTACCATTATCCTTCTGATGAAGACCTATACTGGGTTCATCTAAAATATATAAAACACCCACGAGGCTTGAACCTATCTGAGTTGCCAGCCGAATCCTTTGAGACTCGCCTCCGGATAAAGTTCCCGCCGCTCTTGATAAAGTCAAATAATCCAATCCTACGTCTATTAAAAAACCAAGTCTGGCATTTATCTCCTTTATCACCTGCTTTGAAATAATCTTTTGCTTTGGAGTAAGCTTTAAAGTTTCAAAAAACTCCTTAATCATATGAACCGGCATAGCAGAAAGATCCGAAATGGACGTTTTGTTTAAAAAAACTGACAAACTTTCTTTTCTTAGTCTTGCTCCTTTGCACGTTTGGCACGGTGTTGATGACATGTATTTTTCTATTTCAGCTCTCATATAATCTGACTTAGTCTGCCTATATCTTCTTTTAAGGTTGTTAATCACACCTTCAAAGGCTATCATTACTTCACCTTTACCAAATTCTCTGTCATATTTCAATTTAAATTTTTCACCCTTGCTGCCGTATAACAGAATATCAATTATTTTATTATCTAATTCGGAAATAGGTACCTTTAAACTAAATCCGAAGTGCTTTGAAGCTGCCTCGAGCAAGTTGTAATACCACGAATCCCCATTATTATTTTTCCAAGGTTCTATTGCTCCTTCTCTTATACTCAGATTCTTATCCGGCAAAACCAAATCGGGATCCATATGCTTTAATTCACCTAATCCATCGCATGTAGGACATTTTCCGAAAGGGCTGTTAAAGGAAAACATTCTTGGTGATAATTCTTCTATAGCAATATTGCAATCCACACATGCATAGTTCTGACTGAAAAGTTTTTCTTCTTTACCTTCTATATCAGCCAATGCAAGACCGCCTGTCAATTTCAATATTGTTTCTAAAGAATCGGATAACCTTGCCTCAATGCCATCTTTCACTACCAACCGGTCAACAACAACCTCTATATTATGTTTCTTATTTTTATCCGGCTTTATTTCTTCACCTAAATCATAAACTTCACCGTCTATTCTAACTCTTATAAAACCCGCTTTTTTAATTTCTTGCAATGTTTTTTGATGTTCACCTTTTTTACCTCTGACAATAGGTGCCATCAATTGTATTCTTGTTCCCTCCCCCAAGGTCATTATATTATCAATCATCTGATCCACTGTTTGCTGGGTTATTTCTTTGCCGCATTGTGGGCAGTGGGGAGTGCCTATTCTAGCATATAAAAGCCTTAAATAATCATATATTTCCGTAACGGTTCCTACCGTGGATCTGGGATTTCTGCTTGTGCTTTTCTGATCTATTGATATGGCGGGAGATAGGCCTTCTATATAATCGACGTCCGGCTTATCCATTTGACCTAAGAATTGTCTGGCATATGCTGAAAGTGATTCAACATATCGCCTTTGTCCTTCTGCATATATGGTATCAAAAGCCAAAGAAGATTTTCCCGAACCGGACAATCCGGTAACAACAATAAATTTATCCCTTGGTATTTCTAAGTTTATATTTTTTAAATTATGTTCTCTTGCGCCTTTTATAATTATTTTATCTTTTGACATTTTTACACCTCTTAGTACATCTTGTTTTTCTTATCTAAAGGGCATTTTGTAATTCTGCAATTTTATCTCGCAATTCCGCTGCTCTTTCAAATTGAAGATTTTTTGCACAATCTTTCATTTCTTCTTCCATTGCAGAGATAATTTTATCCAAATCCTTTTTATTTATCTTCCCTTTTTTACGTTTTGTCCTATATTTTACATCATCTTCTGCAACTGTTGTTGCCTCTATTACATCCCGAATCCCTTTATCAATCGTCTTCGGGGTTATTCCATGCTTTTCATTATATTCCATTTGAATTTGTCTTCGCCTGTTAGTTTCGCTAATAGCCCTATTCATAGAGTCAGTTACTTTATCCGCATACATAATTACTTTGCCTTCTACGTTACGGGCTGCTCTCCCAATTGTTTGAATCAATGAAGTCTCAGACCTTAAAAATCCTTCTTTATCTGCATCCAGAATCGCCACCAAAGATACTTCCGGTAAATCAAGCCCTTCCCTGAGCAGATTAATCCCGACCAATACATCAAATTCACCAAGCCTCAAGTCTCTTATTATCTCCATTCTTTCAATGGTATCTATATCGGAATGCAAATATCTCACTTTTATATCTAAGTCCTTTAGGTAAGCTGTCAAATCCTCTGCCATCTTTTTAGTTAAAGTTGTCACAAGAACCCTATGATTCTTTTCTACTTTTTGCCTAATCTCACCTATTAAGTGATCAATTTGCCCTTTTATAGGACATACTTCAATTTCAGGGTCAATAAGTCCTGTCGGCCTAATAAGTTGCTCCACCACTTTACTGCTTTTTTGTACTTCATAATTTGCCGGTGTCGCACTTAAAAAAATTGCGTTGTTTAGTTTACTTTCAAACTCAGGAAAGTTTAAGGGTCTGTTATCCAGTGCCGAAGGAAGCCTAAATCCATATTCCACAAGGTTTTCTTTCCTTGATTTATCACCAAAATACATACCCCTAACTTGTGGAATAGTTACATGAGATTCATCTATAATCATTAAAAAGTCTTTTGGGAAAAAATCTAAAAGCGTATATGGGGAACTGCCCGGTAATCTTCCGCTGATATGTCTGGAATAGTTCTCTATGCCTGAGCAGTAGCCCAGTTCCTTCATCATCTCAATATCAAAATTTGTTCTCTGCGTAAGTCTCTGCGCCTCCAGAAGCTTATCTTGCTCCCTTAGCTCAGTCAACCTCTCATCCAATTCTATTTCAATGTTATTTATTGCCCTTAACAGTTTTTCATAAGTCGTAGCATAGTGAGATGCGGGATAAATATAAACATGTTGTCTTTCTCCTATTATGTTGCCCGTAAGGGAATCAAATTCCAGTATTCTATCTATTTCATCGCCAAAGAAATCTATTCTTATTGCTTTTTGCGAAGAAGCCGCAGGAAATATTTCAACTACATCTCCCCTTACTCTAAATGTACCCCTTATGAAATTAATATCATTTCTTTCATATTGTATATCTACTAATTTTCTTAAAACCTTATCTCTATCCTTTATCATTCCTTTTCTCAAAGAAAACATTAAGTCTCTATAATCCTCAGGGTCTCCCAAACCGTATATACAAGATACACTAGCTACTATTATTACATCTCTTCGTTCAAACAATGCAGCTGTGGCAGAGTGACGAAGCTTATCGATTTCATCATTAATTTGCGAATCTTTTTCTATATAAGTATCGGTATGGGCTATATAGGCTTCCGGTTGATAATAATCATAATAACTTACAAAATATTCAACACAGTTATTTGGAAAAAACTCTTTAAACTCACTGCAAAGCTGTGCAGCTAGAGTTTTATTATGTGCTAAAACCAAAGTGGGAACTTGAAGCCTTTCTATAACATTCGCCATTGTAAAAGTCTTCCCGGAACCTGTCACTCCTTTTAAGGTTAAAAATCTTTCTCCGTTTTCTATACTTTTTGCTAATGTATTTATAGCCTTCGGTTGATCTCCCGTAGGTTTATAATCTGATACTATTTTAAATTTAAACATCTAACCACTCCATAAATTGTTACTTAGGAACGCATGTTCGAAAAAATTATATATCTATATAGTAAAAATGTCAAATGTAATATTTGTTTAAATATACAATCATGTTTGCATAAATTATCACTATTTTTGTAAAAAACCCTTGCATAAATTTTAATTATATTGTAATATTATTAGTAATTGGTTAATATGATTATAATAATGAGTTGCAATATATCCTTGTTATCACTTGCAATTGCATTTAAGTTATAATTATATCTTCCAAAGGTAAAAGTTATTATCTGTTTTTATTGGTAAGTTTATACTTTCCTAAAATTATTAAAGTATTATTAATTACAAGATTGAGAGGTATTAATATGATTAAAAATTTTAACAGCTATTCTAATTATCCTAAAAATTCTAATGATAAGTTTTGGAAAGTTTACAGATACAGTGAATGTATCAGTGATAAAGAAAATTCAGCATTACAAGAATTATTGGATTTTACAATGAAAAACAAAACTAACTGCAAGAAGAAAAAAGAAATTTAAGAAAGTAGGAGAATGCATTTTCTGCAAAACATTATAATAAGAAATTTTTTAGTAAGGAAATTTTTGCGGGAAATGTATTTTATATTATAGAGTATTACTTTATATAAGTTTCTAGCTATTACTTTTAAAAATCTTATTTAATACATCTCTAATTTTATCTATTAAAGGCAAACCTTTCTTAATCTCAAAAAATGCCTTCGGGTTTTCGGTTGCAAAAATAATTCCTAAATCTCCTATGCCTTTTACATAATCCTTATATTCAACTGTTTTTTCAATTCCATCACTTTTTATAATATCCAACCAAATGTAAGTAGGATAGTCCTTTAATATCTCATTTAAGTGCTCTTCATTATTTATCTCATTATTATTTATACTTATAATCAAATCACCTGTATCAATTTTCATTTTGCTTCCCGGGAAGTCTTTTTTAGAATATAAAACCATTAAACCTTCATCCGGATGAACAAAACGATGTACGCCTAATTCTTCTTCGTTTTGGCCATATAATATAAGTAATTCATGTCCAATAGGTGAAAATAAAGCTGCTATATAAGCAAATGCCCTAATCTTTGAAGCAATTACACATAAACAGATTAAGACAATACTGTATGCCGCCAATCTTAAAGACGAGTCCTTACATCTGGAAGCAGGATTCTTCGTAATCGCTATATCACCGTATCCTAATACAACCGGTATAGGCTGCAATATATACATAATGTTTTCTAAATCATATCTTAAACCGGGCTGTTTTATTATAGGCCACCAATCCGGCATAGCTACACTTTCTACTACATCGCCTGTAAGAAGGGTAATAAAGAAAATCAATACAGGAAGAGGCCACACTCTATTCATAAAAAACCCGCCGACTATTTCACCATTTTTTAATTTAAAAAAGCCGGGAATGGCATTTGAATGACCATCAATAAAAATCAGTAAACTTTCCGCCAGATGTAAAATTCCCACCAGCGCTAAAATTCCTATTGCATTTATATTTGGATAGCCTATTATAAGATTTGTTAAAGCCACAATGCCACCGGCATAGGAAAAACAAAGATAACGTTGGTTTAACAAAGAAAGAAGCAAAGCAATACCCCAAATATACAATATCCCGGAACCGAAGACCCCCTCGCCGGGCATGTACTGTTCTATAGTTATTCCTAGAAAAACAGAAATGCTGCTGCCTAATATTCCTGCTAACAAACCTGCTAATAATGAATTTAGCACCTTGCGCCAAAGAGGTTCATTATATCCCAGCATAGCAAATTCCATTTTGGAATTTCTTTTATGAACTAAAGCTGTAATAATGATAACAAACCAAAATAGCGGATTGAATATCATATAACCTATAGCGCCTAAAGATATACCCGCTATTTTAAAAAAAATCGCCATATTGCACCCCAATTACTCTATCATCTTAAGAATTTCCTCAACAGCTCTTTCCAGCTGTACGTCTTTAATTTCCCCTATCCCCTGAATGTCGCTTTCCTCTAAAGCCGGAACTTCAATATCAGGTTCTATTCCAATTTTGTTTATGCTTATCCCGTTCGGCGTATAATACTTTTGAGTCGTTAGCTTAAACCCCGAGCCATCATATAACTTTTCTACTGTTTGGACAAGTCCCTTGCCAAATGTCTTTTCACCTATTATAATTCCGGCTTTTCTGTCCTTTATCGCTCCTGCTACAATTTCTGAAGCACTGGCACTACCGCCATCCACTAAAAGGACATAAGGTATATTTATTTTGTTATCCTTTGAATATGTGATATCTCTGTTTCTTGCTTTATCCTCTGTATAAAATATAATACCTTTATCAAGCAATTCATCAGCTACATCTACACATTGTGTTACATATCCACCGGGATTTTGACGCAAATCCAGTATTAAACCTTTTGCATTTCTTGATTCTATTTCTTTAAGCGCCTTTTTAAATTCCTTACCGGTATCTTGATCAAACATGCTTATTCTAACATACGCAATACTATTATCAATCATATCGGTTTTTACCGTTTTTAAAATAATTTCTTCTCTTTTTATCTCCACATCAATAGGTTCTTTTTTACTTTCCCTAATTATGGTGATTATTACTTTAGTACCTTTCTTACCTTTCATCATTGAAGTCGCCTTTTCTAAACCAATTCCGGTTATTTCAACATCATCCACCTTTATAATTCTATCTCCGGTTTTTAATCCTGCTCTATCCCCGGGAGTATCTTCTATAGGTGCAACGACAGTAACATATCCGTCCAGTTCAGTTATTATCACTCCTATGCCGCCATAAATTCCTGACGTAGATTCCTTAAAATCTTTAAATTCTTCCTTATTCATATAAATTGAATAAGGATCTCCCAAAGAATGAAAAAGTCCCTTTGCCGCACCTTCCATAAGAATCTGACTGTCTACAGGCTCTAAATAATTTTTATCAATATATTTTTTCAGTGTCAGAAGCTTTTTGCTATCCTGCAATATTTGATAATCACTTTTCGTTATTACTGCCTTGTTTCCTATTATTAAAGATATGTAATTAGTAATAATAAAAGTTAGCATTCCGGTAATTATCACTGTTATAATTAAGCAAAAAATTAAATGTTTCTTTTTAATCATAAATACACCTCAAAGTATTATACTGAATATTTTAATCTCTTAGTATTCTATTATCCAATTATATCATTAATACTGATTGCCAACCAAAAAATTAAAACTTTTTATATATCAGTTTTCCCTATGCTTACATTTACTACAAAAACCATAAATCTCAAATTTATGTTCTAAGGGCTCAAATCCCAGTTCTTCCAGCTTTTCTTTTTCCATTTCTTTAAAAGGACATAAGTCAATTTCCTTAACAGAACCGCACAGTTTGCAAATAATATGATGATGATGTTCTCCTTTTGAAAGTTCATAATGGCTAAAGCCGTCTTCCAAGTTCAATTTATTTACTATTCCAAGTTTTATTAATAAATCCAGATTTCTATATATTGTTGAAAAGTTTATTCCGGGAGTTATCCTTGAAACCATGTCTAAAATCTCATTAGCCTTGCGAGGAGTATCATTTTTGATAAATACATCAATAATAGCTTCTCTGGATGAAGTACATTTATAACCCTTTTCTTTTAATATTTCCAGCGCTCTTTCCTTATCCATAATTTCACCGCCGTTTATTATTAATTTATGCTTCTTTACCGGTTTTAATTATCAGTACAATAATAAGCATTAATACGGAAAATAAAACAATTGCTCCTCCGGATGCTATGTCTAAATAATAAGAAAAAAACAATCCAAATACAACAGCTATTAATGCAAAAATGATTGATATAAATAAAGATTTTTTAAAGCCTTTTCCCATTTGCATCGCAGTTGCCACAGGTAAAACCAACAATGACGAAACCATAAATATACCTACTATTCTGGTAGATACAACTATTGTAAAAGAGGCAAGCAATGTTATATAAAAGTTTAAAAAAGAAACGGAAATACCTGAGATTTGAGCTCCTTCACTATCAAAGGATATATAAAAAAGTTTGTGATATAGAATCGCAACAGAGATAATTATAACTGCACTCAAAAATAGCATAATATAAATATCTTGTTTGCTGACTGCGGCTATACTACCAAATAAATATCCCATTAAATCTGCATTATACCCTTTTGCCAAACCGATGAATACTACTGCCAAGGCTATACCTGTGGATAGGATAATGGAATTTGACAACTCCTCATATCCTGCAAAAGGTTTTCTTAATTTTTCTATCAATACTGCCGCCAAAATTGAAAAAGCCAATGCTCCCCAAAAAGGATAAAAGCCCCATAGCATACCTGCTGCTATTCCTGCCAAAGAAGCATGAGATAATGTATCACCTATCATGGATAGTCTCTTTAACACTATAAACATTCCGATTAACGGACATGTTATAGCTACCATCACTCCGGCTATCAATGCTCTTTGCATAAAACCATATTGTAAAATCTCAATCATATTATTTTCTCACCACTTCTTCACATTTTTCATCTATTGTACCATTACTTAAACAAAACACCCTATTAGCCATAGATTCTACATCTGCGTAATCATGAGTAACCATAATAATTGTTATACCTTCAACCCTATTAAGGCTGTATAGTAAATCGTAAAATTCCTTTTCTGATTTATTATCAATCCCGGCTGTAGGTTCATCCATAAAGATGATAGCCGGATTATTAGCCAGAGCCTTTGCAATAAAAACCCTCTGCTGCTGGCCAACAGATAATCTACCTATAAGCCTTTTTTTATAGTCTCCCATCCCAACAGAGCTTAGTGATTTCTCAACTATATTATTTATCGCTTTTTTATTTGTTGAAAAAAAAGCAGACCCGGAATATAAAGGTGCTTTAACAACTTCTTCCACTGTAGCAGGAAATCTGGTGTTAAAAGCCTCCACCCTTTGGGGCATATAACCGATATTTTTCCAATCACTGTACTTTTCTATAGGCTTTCCAAACAACTCTACCGTACCTTCCTGCTGTTTCAATAATCCCAGACAAATTTTTAGCAAAGTACTTTTACCGGAACCATTAGGACCTGTAATTACCGAAAAATCGCCTTTATAAATATCAAAACTGCATTTATCCAATATATAATTACTTCCATACCTAAATCCAATATCCCTGCCCTTTAATACTAATTCCTGCATGAAATAAATTTCCTCTTTCTTTAAAATTCCTTATTGCAAATCATTTGCATTTACATTTTAATATATGCGTTTATGTTTTGCAATAGAAGGAAATAAAAAAAGCGGCATACGCCGCAATCTTATTTCTTTCCTGTTACATATGGTAGTGGATCTACTGTTGCCCCATTAACTCTAACTTCAAAATGGACATGGGGTCCCGTAGATAAACCCGTGCTTCCGCAAAGGGCTATAACCTGTCCTCTTGCAACTACATCCCCTTCTTTGACTAAAAGCTTCGAATTATGGGCATATAAGGTGGACAGCTTACCGCCATGGTCTATAATAACAGCATTGCCGTATCCTCCATAGGAACCTGAGAAAATAACCTTACCATCATTTGCAGCTACCACGTTTTTACCTGCCGGAACAGAGATATCTATTCCGGTATGCATTTTATTCTTTTTCAAAATTGGATGGTACCTCATACCGTATGGAGATGTTATTTTTGTATAGCCCGGTGCAGGCCATAGCATTTCTCCTCCAACGTAATCATCACTGGTTTGAAGTGCAAGTATCTTCTTCGTCAGCTGAGCCGATTCTTCCAACAGCTTGTCCTCTAATTTTTCAAGCTCAACTAAATCACTATATACCTTCTTTAGGGTTTCCTTTTTAATCTCTTGAGTTGTCTCTACTTCTTCCATCTTTTCACAGGCAAGCTGCTTAAGCCTTTGCTTTTCAAAATGCTCCTTTTCCAGTTGCACCTTTTTCTCATCAACCAATTCTTTATAGGTTTTTCTCTCTTTTAATATATTGACATCATGGTTTATAATCTTTCTTAATAAATCCACTCTTGAAATGAAATCGCTAAAGCTTTTGGAATTTAATAATACGGATAAATATCCAATAGATCCATTTTGGTACATTACCCTTACTCTTTTGTTTAAAAGAGTCTTCTGCCTATCTGCTTCCGCAATTGCTCTATCAAGCTCCCTTTGGGTTATGGCTATGCTGCCTTCCAATTCCGATAGTGTACATTCAATATTTTCAATTTCTCTTTCAGAATCAGATATTTTCTTTTCCAATTCTTCTATTTGCTTTGATAATGACTTCTTTTCCTTTTCCTTCTGAGTTTTTTGACTCTTTGTCAACTCTATTTTTTTATTTATCGCTTCTTTGTCTTTTTGCAGTTTATTCAGATCGTTAGGATTTTTTTGTCCGTACACTTGAAATGTTGATAAGAACAAACATAATATCAAAAATAATGCTGCTATACGTTTTTTCATTTATTCATCCTCCTATCACACTTTTAGAAACTTTCTTATAGAAATCATGCTTCCGAGGGATCCTATAATGATTCCTATCAACACCAACGAAAAACTCAAATTATAAAAAACACTTGCTATCGGTAACAAAGTAATTGATATAAATCCCAAACTTTGCTGTTCTATATAACGTATGCCAAAATGGTAACCTATACATATTATTGCTATGGATACAATGCTTCCCAAGAGACCCATAAGTATTCCCTCTGCAAAAAAAGGTCCTTTGACAAATCCATCCGTAGCCCCTACATATTTCATTATTCCAATTTCTTTACGGCGTGCAAAAACTGTCAACTTAATCGTATTGGATATTATAAATATGGATATAAGAACTAATATAAACACTATAGTCAGGCTTCCTACTCTAAGCAGATAGGTTATATTAAGCAATTTTTCTAACTCTTCCTTCCCGTAAACAACATTCTCCACATTTGACATTGCACTTATTGCTGTAGTCACATTGGAAGCCATTCTAGGATCCTCCATTGTAACAATAAACGAATCGGCTAAAGGATTGTCTTCTTCCAATCCATCGAGAAGGTTGGAGTTTTCACCCAGCTGTTCTGTAAATTCCTCCAATGCCTTCTCCTTTGAAAGGAACATAGAGTCCTTTACACCGCTTAATCCTTTTATATCTTTGTTCATTGCATTTATAACTTCAGTACTTAGTCCGTCATTAACATATACTTTTATCTCCACTTGAGATTCTAATCTGGTAGCAAGATAATCTACATTTAAAACAACAGTTAAAAAAATTCCAATAACCAACAGTGCAGCAAATACAGAGCTTATTGCGGCCACACTCATTGCTTTGTTTCTCCATAAGCTGCTAAAAGACTGCCTAATGAAATATCTAATAGTCCTAATCTTCATACTTCATAACCACCCCTTTGCTCATCTCTGATTACTATGCCTTCCTCAATCTCAATTACTCTCTTTTTCATTGAATCTACAATATCTTTAGCATGAGTGGCCATTAGAACAGTAGTACCTCTATGATTAATTTCATTAAGGTTTTTCATTATTTCCCAAGATGTATCAGGATCTAAATTACCTGTTGGTTCATCTGCTATTAGAATCGACGGTCCGTTTACAATAGCTCTCGCTAAAGATACTCTTTGCTGCTCGCCACCGGAAAGTTGATGAGGATATAAATCCGATTTTTTACTCAATCCGACGAGACTTAGTACAATCGGCACTTTTCTTCTTATATCCTTACCGGGTGCTTCTATTACTTCCATAGCAAATGCTACATTTTCATATACTGTTTTATCTTGCAATAATCTAAAATCTTGAAATACAACACCAATATTGCGTCTTAAATAAGGTATCTCTTTTCTTTTTAGTTTTGAAATATCTTTATTATTTATAATAATGCTGCCCGAATCAGCAGAAATTTCCTTAAGTAGTAGCTTTATCAAAGTTGACTTACCTGCACCGCTTTGACCAACTATAAATACAAATTCTCCGTTTTTAATATTAATACTCACATTATGTAAAGCTCTAAAACCGTCACCAAACTTTTTGCTGACGTTAACCATTTCTATCAATAAATCACGACCTTTCCAACGAACATACAGTTGCAATTGTTTAAAAGATGACATATAAATAATTACTTCTACAATTATTTCTAAAATCCTCTATAAATATTAAAAAATCTTGCTTTACATAGTATTTTTTCAAAAATTAAACGGGAAAATAAAAAAACTGCAAATTTCTTGTTACATTCACAGTTTTTTAAATAGAATTTCGAAAATTAACCGGAAAAGTCTGATATAATTTATTATACTTGAGAATTTTGAAACCGGGAGTGAGAGTACTGAAAAAACTAATAAGAAATAAAATTCTAACAATACGTGAATCAATGAATACTAATGAAGTAAAACAAAAAAGCCGCCTAATTTATGAAAGGCTTATAAGTACAGAAGGGTACTATAAATCAATAAATATCTTTACTTATTTAAATTTTAAAAATGAAGTAGAAACAAATTATATAATTGATAATGGGATAGAAAGCAATAAAAAAATATATATTCCTTTGTGCAACACTGTTATTAAAGAGTTAATAATATGTAAAATGGATAATTGGGAAAGCTTAACTTTAAGTAATTTTGGTATCCTTGAACCTAAGCCGGATAGTATAAGGATTGGGAATAGGAAGCTTATAGATCTCGTTATTGTTCCCGGTATTGTGTTTGATAGAAAAGGAAATAGGGTGGGCTATGGAGCAGGTTATTATGATAAGTTCTTTTCATCTTTAAAAAATGATGTTATGAAAATAGGGATTTGTTATTCTTTTCAATTGGCAGATTCAATAATTCCTTCATTATATGATATCCCAATGGATTATATTATCACGGAAAAAGAATTTATTAATTGCAAAATGTAAAGGCGGTCTGTGACCGCCCATCTCTCTTAACGCTTCCTGTTTACGGCAATTTCCGCATATTTTTTAATTTTTTCTTTTACGAGATAATACAATGTGCCTTTTTTATAATTGCCATAGGCATCAATATTACCGGCAGGTACATCTGTCAAAATTTCTATCCCTTCTTCAATTGTCTCAACAGGATAAATGTGAAATTTACTGTCCTCTACTGCTTTTATAACTTCGTCATTTAGCATCAAATTAACAACATTTTGGTGAGGTATAATTACACCCTCATTTCCTGTTAAACCTCTATGTTTGCAAGTTTGAAAGAAACCCTCAATTTTTTCATTAACACCGCCTATAGGTTGAATCTCACCTTTTTGATTCACTGAGCCTGTAACAGCAATATATTGTTTTATCGGTACTCCGGAAAGTCCGGAAAGTAAAGCATAAAGTTCCGTAGATGATGCGCTATCTCCTTCTACACCATCATATAACTGCTCAAAGCAAATATTTGCAGAAATCGATAACGGAACATCTTTGGAAAATTTATCTCCTAAATAACCGGAAAGAATCAATACCCCTTTATTGTGAATTCTGCCGCTCATTTCTACTTCTCTTTCAATATTAACTATGCCTTCTTCCCCTACAAAAACCGTTGCTGTTATTCTACTGGGTTTTCCAAAGGAATAATCGCCAAAATTCATAACGGATAAACCGTTAACTTGACCGACTACCCTTTCTTGGGTAGATATAAGCAGAACTCCTGTATCTATAAGCTCTTGCAGCTTTTCTTCAATTCTACCGGATCTATATATTTTTTGTTCTATAGCTTTTTTAACATGCTCTTTCTTAACTAAAGGTGATGGCTCTAACCTAGCCCATGCATCCGCCTCATATAATACCTCTACTATATCGTTAAATCTGGTAGAAAGCTTATGCTTATGTTCTGCCAGACGCCTGCTGTATTCCACTACAGATGCTACAGCACCGCATTTGAAATGCAACATATCTTTTTCTACTGCATGGGATCTGATAAATTCTGCATATTTCCTAATATTTTCTTTGTTTGCCTCCATATCTGTGTCAAAATCGGCTTTAATTTTAAACAGCTTTCTAAAATCATCATCGTAATTATAAAGAATATGATATATACTATTGCTGCCTATAAGTATAACCTTTAAATCCAGAGGTATTGGCTCCGGTTTCATACCTCCCGTTACTATTCCGGTTGTTGAAGTGAAAACATTTTCTATTGCAATACATCTATTGCTAAGGGCTCTTTTTAACCCATCCCAGCTTTCCGGGCTTTTTGCAATATCTGAAATATTCACAATCAGGAATCCACCGTTTGCGGAATGCAAGGAGCCGGATACTATCTTTGTGAAATTAGTTGTTATCACTCCCATATTGCTTTCATATTCAATCCTGCCTAAAAGGTTATAGTATTTTGGATTTGCTTCAATAATAACCGGGGCACCCACAGTATATTTATTATTTACTACTAAATTTACTTTATATTTGATTGTAAAGTCCCTGACACCCATTAGCTTGGCAATACCAAGTCCCTCTTCCTTTGGCATTTCTGATGACCTAAAGTCACTAATATTTTTTATCATATCGTTTTGTACGTTTTTAAGATATTCAACTACATTATCATTTTCTTTATATTTTTCAACAAGCATAGAGATAGGGTCTTCAACTGTAAGAAGTGCGATACCGGATTCTAATCGATTTATTCGTTCTTTTGTACTTTTCTCTATTTCTCTAACTTCTTTCATTGATTCCTTAAGAAATTTTTGTACTGTTTTAGATTTTTCATCAATTATTTTTCTTGACGATGCCTCCATGTTCATATACTCGTCTTGCTCAATCGGCTTCCCATCAATAACCGGTATAGTAAGCAGCCCTTGTTCGCTTCTTTTTATTAAAAATCCCTGTTCTTTCGCAAAAGCATTGAACCTGTCCATTATCTCAGAGCTGGATTTTTGAAATTCATTAATAATGTCATTTCTTTGTTTTTCAAAGTCCTCTCCTTGAAAGACCTTGGATATTTTTTCTTTTACAGAATCAACTAAATTATCCATGTCTTCAACTAATTCTGAACCCTTCCCGGCTGATAGATTTATAGCTTTGGGTTTTTCCGGATTTTTAAAATTATAAACATAGCACCAATCGTCAGGTGTTTTTTCCTTAGCAGCTATTTTTTTAACTATAGACCTTGAATAACTACTTCTCCCGGTTCCTGTTAAACCGGAAACGAAAATATTATAACCATGTCTTTTTATTGCTAAACCAAACTTCATTGATGAAGCGGCTCTCTCTTGTCCAATTATGCCATCTAATTGCTCAAGCTCTTCCGTTGTCTTAAAACCAAGTTCTTCACAGTCGCATTTGTTGATAAGTTCTTCCGGCATTAATTCTTTATATATGCCCATTGAATCACCTCACAAATTTTTTAACCTTCTTAACGGCTAAAGCTATATCCAGGGCTGATATTTCATATAGTTTAACTAGTTCCATCGGTTTCCCCGATTGTCCGAATACATCCTTTATTCCAACCCGAACCATAGGTGTAGGACATTCTTCCGATAAAACCTCAGCCACTGCTCCACCTAAGCCTCCTATTATATTATGTTCTTCAGCGGTAACTATTGCCCCTGTTTTTTTAGCCGATTCTATTATCAAATCTTTGTCTATAGGTTTTATTGTATGCATATCAATAACTCTTGCTTCTATACCG
>JALNWH010000007.1 GCA_023230985.1 Bacillota bacterium | reverse complement strand
CTATAAATTTTAATTTATCGTACATAATTAATTTTCTACTCCTTTAAATAACAAAATACACACCTATCAAGGCCTGCCAAGTCCTTTTCTATTTTTATATCTGTGAAACATCCTGTCTTTTCAATCATTCTTTTTATAGCTTCGCCTTGATTATATCCTATTTCGAAAATAAGAATACCGTCTTTTTTTAATAATATCGGGGCATCCTTAAGTATTTTTTCATAAAAATCAAGCCCTATTTCACCGCCAAATAAAGCTAAGTGGGGCTCATAGTACCTGACACTGCCGGGCAGCTCAGCCATTTCTCTTTTTGAAATATAGGGCGGGTTGGAAACCAAAACATCTAATTCACCTGCCAAACCTTCTACAAACAATGGTTTTGCTAAATCACCGTTTAGAATTTTCATCTTGTCCAGCACATTATTATTAATAGCATTATTCTCACAATATTCCAAAGCTACTTTAGAAATATCAACTGCATAGATGAAGGAATCCTCTATATAATATGACAGACTAACTCCTATAGCACCGCTGCCGGTACATAAATCGGCAATCTTAGGTATCCCTTTACTACTTTTCAAAAGCTCCAACACTTTTAAAACAGTAATTTCCGTATCGGGACGGGGAATTAAAACTCCTTCACCTACGAAAAAATCCAACCCCATAAATTCCTGATGTCCTGTTATATATTGAACAGGCTTACCTGCGGCTCTCATTTTTATAAAATCCAAATACCTTCTTACTATACTATCAGCAATCTGTTCTTCCCAATCAATAATCAGCTTTTCCCTACTGCAACCAAGTGCATATGCCAAAAGAATTTCGCTGTCTAAAATAGGGGTATCCGCAGCTGATTTTTTTAAAATATCTGCTCCTTTTTTTAATAGGCTTTTTATGGTATGTATTACCACAAGTCAGCCTCCTCATCTTCTACTAAAACACTCTTTAAAGCTGCTATAGCCACTTCCAGTTGGCTGTCATCCGGCTCTTTTGTAGTAATTTTTTGTAACCACATACCGGGAGCGGATATCATGCAAACGAGCTTGGAATCACTTCTGCCTGCCCACTTTATAATCTCATAGGATATACCGGCGACAACAGGTAAAAGTATTATTCGAGTCGCAAGCCTTACCAGCAAATTTGGCCATCTAAAAAAGGAAAACAATAATATGCTTACAATCATAACTATAAATAAAAAGCTGGTACCGCAGCGAGGGTGAAGCCTTTTATATTTCTTGGCATTTTCCGGTGTCAGCTCATCGCCGCTTTCATAACAATAAATAGTCTTATGCTCTGCACCATGATATTCAAAAACCCTCTTTATATCCTTCATCCAAGATATGGACATTATATATGCCAGAAAAATCATAACTCTAATAAATCCTTCTATCAAGTTCATAAAGAACGGATTTTTAGTGCTGCTACCAATAAAATTCACAATCAAAGTCGGAAGTAATATAAAAAGCCCTGTGGAAAACAATATGGAAAAAACAACTGCAATAATTATCATATTTCTTTCTAAAAAGTCTTCCCACTTAGAAGGTTTTTTAGGTTTTTCAGACTCCTTATCTTCTTCCTCCAAAAACTCCGCAGAATAAGTGAGAGCCTTTACACCCATTACCATAGCATCTATAAAAGTAAATACCCCGCGCACAATCGGCATCTTTGAAATAGCCTTCCTGCCGGATTTTAGCTTTTCTTTTTTTACCTCAATTTCCCCGTTTGGTTTTCTTATAGCAATAGCTATATCCTCGGGACCTCTCATCATAACACCTTCGATAACAGCCTGACCGCCGATACTGGTTTTTTTCATATTTATTTCCTCACAAAAATCATTTAGTTAAACCTTTGTAAATATATCAATATTATCTTTGCAACAGATTTACTTCCTTATTATATATTAGTAAATATGATATTTCAATAGGTGTGAAACAAAACGAAATCATGACGATTTTGAAATATTACAGTTCATACATATTTTTTGTTGAAAATTGCGAAAAAATGTTTGATATTTTATGATTTTAAGCTAAAATAGATATTATGAATAGGACAAAGTTATAATAAATGCATAGAAACAGTTTTTTATACGAGTAAGCAAGGAGTGTTTAATAAAACAGATTAAAATGCAAAGGGGATGAAAAAATGAATAAGACAGCACTGCTATCTCAGCTGGATGAAATCATTGAAAAGTATGGAGGATTAAAAGACAATTTGCTGCAAATACTTCTGGATTTGCAAAAAGTATCGGGGCATAATTATTTACCTGAAGAGTGCTTAGAAGAAATTTCAAGTCAACTTAATCTTCCGCTTTCAAAAGTTTACGAGGTAGCAACATTCTACTCCATGTTTAACCATGAACCAAAAGGCAAATACATAATTGAAATATGCAACAGTGCGCCCTGTCATGTTGAAGGTGCAGACGATTTAACACAATTATTTGAAGATGTATTAGGCATCAAAGTAGGAGAAATCACGACGGATGGTATTTTTTCTTTACAGCATTCAAGCTGCTTTGGTGCTTGTGATATAAGCCCCGCTATAAAAATAGGGACTGAGGTATATGGAAACCTCACAAAAGAAAAGATAGAAGAAATAATCAAAGAGTATAGGGGGGAATAAATATGGCTAAAATAGTTCAATTAATATCTAAAAATTGTGGCAAAATCAAACCGGACTCCGTTACAGATTATGTTAATGCAGGCGGTTATGCCGGCTTAAAAAAGGCAATGGAAATCGGACCTGCTCAGATTGTTGAAGAAGTAAAAAAGTCAAAACTAATGGGTCGCGGCGGTGCAGGCTACCCTACGGGCAAAAAATGGGAGCAAGGCTATGTCAGAAAAACAGTTTTTGAATATGTTGTATGTAACGGTGACGAAGGCGAACCCGGCACCTATAAAGATAAACTTATATTAAGTCAAAATCCTTTGCTTTTAATGGAAGGAATGACTATAGCCGCTTATATATTCGGTATAAAGGAAGGCTATATATATGTTAGAGGCGAATATTACGGACTAAAGGAAATGCTTAATAATGCCATAAAAAATGCTGTAGAAGCTAATTATCTGGGTAAAAATATTATGGGTACCGACTTCAGCTTTAATATTCATGTGGTTTGGGGTGCGGGAGCTTATGTCTGCGGTGAAAACACTGCATTACTTGAATCCATTGAAGGCAGATCCGGCAGACCAAGACAAAAACCACCCTATCTAAGCCAAGAAGGCCTTTATAAAAAGCCTACCATATTCCAAAACGTGGAGACCTATAGCAATATTCCCTATATAGTGGAGCATGGCGGAGATGAATATGCAAGCTACGGTACGGAATGCAGCGGCGGTACTAAGTTAGTATGTTTATCAGGCAATGTGATAAACAAGGGAGTATACGAAGTACCTTTCGGCACTCCTATTAGAGAATTAGTCTATAGTTTAGGTGGCGGAGTCTCTAATGGCAGAAAGCTTAAATTTGTACAGTTGGGCGGCTCATCCGGTGCATGTTTTACTGAAGAAAAACTTGACACACCTATGTGTTACAAAGCTTTAAAAGATAATGAACTAAAGCTTGGCTCCGGAGCTTTGTTAGTTGTTGACGATTCAAACTGTGTGATAGACTTTCTAAAAACCATAACAGGATTCTTTATCCATGAGTCCTGCGGCAAATGTACTCCCTGCAGAGAAGGTAATACGAGAATTTATGAGATTTTGGACAGGTTTTCTAAAGGCCGGGGTAAGCCGGAAGATATTGATGATTTATATCGGCTTTCAAATCTTATGGATATTACATCTTTCTGTGGATTAGGACAAGCAGCCACAACAGCATTAAAAGACTGTCTGAAATATATGAGAGAAGAATTTGACGAGCATATTGAGGGAAAATGTCGTGCAGGGGTATGCAACTTGACATAATAATTTTATGCGGGAATATAGAAAAAAATGATTGTGTAAGTGGTATTGTAGAAACTGCCGTAGTTGGCATTAAACCGGGAAAAGGTTTTAAAAAACTTTGATACTGCAATTGACCTTATCTATAAACCGGATAAGACCCTATTTCTAAAACTGGCTAAAGAAAACGGATTAAAAACAATAAACGGCCTATGTATGCTTGGCATAGGAAAAAGTCAGTCACAGCTCCCGCTGGTATAGGAGCAATCTGCGGTTAATAAATACAACATAAAAATGAGCCTTTTATAGCTCATTTTTATTGTTTTAATTTATTTTTTCAATCGTTTTCAGCTTTATCTAGTTTTACATTCAGCAGGCCAAAACAAAGAAAGTATTATTTTGAAATAGTTTGATCTTTTCAACCCTGCCAAATGCTTTCTTCAATGTACTTATATTTACTATGCAAGCAATGCGAATATAGCCTTCGCCGCAATTTCCAAAAGCGCTACCGGGCAAAACTAATTAATACAGTAGCCCATCTTAGTTAACAAATCCGGAAGGGATTATTATTGTCTCAGTATTTTAAATACTTTAACAATGATTAGAAAATTAGATTAATTTAATCATATTCCCTATGCCTGCCTTTTTTGCATTTTTATAAACAATGTCTCCAACAGCAACGTCTAGAGCTCCCATACCTTTGTGAGTATATACAATACGTTCTTTTTCATTTTCTCTTCCTATCACTTTGCCTGCTATTATCTCACCCAAATCCGCATAAACATTATCAACAGACAGCTCTTCAATGGGTGTTATTGCTGTTTCCTTCATTACTATTGTTGAATTATCAGATTTTTTATTTCCTAGGACCCACTTATCTGCTTTCATACTTAATTTGGGATCAAGATCGCAAAAACTATTTAAGGCTATTACGCATGCACCTTCTGCAATCCAATTTTCCTTAACTATGGGTTCCATAGATGATGTACCAACTATTACTATATCAGCATCTTTAACTGCTTCTTCATTAGATGAGCACTTTACTATATTAATAGGAGAAGATGTTTGTTTTTTTATGTTTTTCTCATATATATCCATCATTTCAGGTTTAATATCGTATATCTTTGCCTTTTCCAATCCAAAATAACCAAGTAATCCGGGAAGAGCTGTCTGAGATGTTGCCCCACATCCAATAATAGCTGCTGTCTTAGAGTTTTTCTTGGCTAAATATTTCGCTGCTATTACAGAATGGGCAGCCGTTCGTTCGTTGGTAATTGTAGTGCAATCCATAATTGCATAAGGTAGTCCGTTTGATCGATAATTCAAAATTAATATATCTCCCCAAGTAACAGGAGGAATACCCGGTTCTCGATCCCAATACAAACAACACCATTTAATGCCTGCAACATTTATTGTTTCAAGATATGTAGGCATTGATATAAAGTGATTACGGTTTTTTGGGGAATCAACGGCTAAATACGATTTTACAGGTTGAATTAATTTACCTTCTCCAGCTGTTCTAAATGCAAGTTCTACCGCTTCTTCTATCTCTTCCCTTGTAATAACCTCTTCTACTTCCTTTTTGTTAAGAAACAAAATTTCTACACTTGGTCCTTCCTCTGCGAATACATGCAACATCAATATGCCTCCTTAATAATTTTAATCTTACCTTATGAACTTAATAAAATTTATGCATTTTATAAAGTTCTTTTGTCGCCTATTTTTATGCGATTATAGTAAAATAAATATAGATATATCTTTTATAATCACCTCACTTTACTACTAAAGATTTCGTAAATAAATGCACATTAATTATATTAAGTATACTAACTACCAGTGATTATCTTTTAGATTAACCATTCTTTTTCATAGTTAACAGTAAAATTTAAGACACATAACAAATTACTCTATGATATCCTTAGCCTCGATAAATATTTTAGTGACTTGAAAACTTATCCATTAATGCCGCTGTCATTTTAATTCCTAAAATATAATCTTCAACAAAAATATTCTCATTAGGTGCATGAATTTGTGAAAACCTATTACTTACGCCGTACATAACACAAGGGATTTCAGTACCATGACAAAATTGATAAACACCCATGGTCCCGGAATCAGTGGGGTAAATTACCGGCGGAAACTTATACACCTCTGTAGATGCAGATATAGCTGCATTTACTAAAGGATTATTATAATCTGAGCGAAAGGTTGGCTGGCCTGACATGGTAATAATCTCCACATCGGAAAAACCATGCTTGTCCAAATGCTTACGTAATAATTTAACGATTTTTTTACATTCCATATTAGGTACTAAACGAAAATCCAATTTTGCTGTTGCATAGGATGGAAGCACAGTCTTTATACCTTCTTCAATGTACCCACCCTTTATTCCGCAAATATTACAAGTAGGAGTATATAAATATTTTTTTAATAACTCCTCTCCGGTAACTTCATTAATAAATCCCTTCATACCCATTTGCGAAAGTATTTCATTTTCATTATATGGAATATTCTTAAGGTATTCTATATCTTGTTCTGAAGGAGGTACTACTTCATCATAAAAGCCATCAATCAGAATTTCATCTTTTTCGTTCTTCAATGTGTTCAAAGCCCAAATAAGTCTCCAAACAGCATTCGGCCAAATAGGAGCATTACAGGAATGAGCATCAATATTTGCTGTTCTCACTCTAAGTTCTACATAAGTTAGACCTTTGACTCCTAAAGTAATATGGGCAGGACCTTTCGTTTCTCTTTCTCCACCCTCCCACACAATTCCATCTGTTTCTAATTTATCCGGATAATTCTTTCGAAAGTAAGATAGATGAGGACTTCCTACTTCTTCTTCACCTTCATAAATAACTTTTATATTTAGAGGTAAGCTCCCGTAAGTTTTTAGATAAGCATCTATTGCACATAGACGTGATATCAGCTGACCCTTATTATCTGCAGCCCCGCGGGAGATTATTTTTCCATCCTTAATAGTTCCGCTAAAAGGATCTACTTCCCATTCTTCAATAGGATCAATTGGCTGTACATCGTAGTGATTATAGAATGTAAGGGTATGCCTTCCCTCTCCAGCTAGTTCCCCATAGATAATGGGATACCCTTTTGTGGCAATCTCTTCAATAGAAAAACCCATTTCAACAAGTGTTTCTTTTAATAAGATAACCATTTCTTTCATTCCCAAACCGGTAGTCGAAACACTAGGCTGTCTTAGAAATCTTTGTAACAATTCCAAATATTTTTTTTGGTGCAGTTCTATATAATTGTAAACCTTTTCCACCTATGTCATCCTTTCCATTACATTATATAAAATATAATGTAATTTAATATCTTGTTGTAATCTTTATATAATATAAGTATAAGATGTCGAATTCGTGTAGCTTTAAGTCTATAGTTTTGTATATATTATTAGTAAGCTTATATTATGTTATTTATTTATGTTTATAGTTCTACCTTATATGAAATAATCTTTTAAATCCTTCTTCTTTAAATTCTTTATACAAAGTAGCTGCTATTCCAATATCTGCTGAACCCATGCCAATAAGGCAAGCACAAATTTTTTCTTTATTATTTTCTCTTCCATTTTTTAAACCTGCTACTATTTCAGGTAATTCAGCATAAATATTTTCCTTTGTAATTCGACCGGCTTTGACCAGTTCTAATAATTCGCCTCTATGAGAATTTTGTTCCCAGCAATCTACTATAAGCTTATCAGTATATAATGGTATATTCTCATCTAATTCTATGAATGAACCAATTGAAAGAACTAGTGACCCTTCTTTTAACCACTCATTCATAACCAATGGTTCATTTGCTATGGTTGTAGTTATTACAATATCTGCATTTTCAACAACTTCTTTATTGGTTTTTTTAACAAGGATTTCAATACCTAATTCTTTACTTAGATCTGATGCAAATGATAGTGCGGTTTTTTCTTGAATATCAATGATATAGGCCTTTTCAATATTTAAAACCTCTTTAGCTGCATAAAGGTTCATTCTTCCCTGCACACCTGCACCTATTATACCAACTGTTTTTGAATCTTTTCTTGCAAGATATTTAATCGCTACAGCTGTAGCAGCTCCGGTTCTTATATCTGTAATATAAGCCCCATCCATCATAACAAGCTGTTCGCCGGTTCTTGGATCGTTTAAAAGAATAGTACCGCTTATATATGGTAGTCCTTTTTTAGGATTATCACTAAATCCCCATACCCACTTTATTCCCGACATATCAAAGCTATTACCTAAGTAAGCCGGCATTGCATTGAAAGACCCCCCATATGGCGGCCAATCATTACTCTCTCCTAAATCAAGAGTTATCTTTGATGGCATAAGAACCTGATTTTCTCCATGCGTTTGAAATACCTTTTCTACAATGTCAATGGCTTTTCTCATATTCAATTTCTTAACTACTTCTTGTTGTGTAATCAATGCTATCTCTGTCATTTCAAATCCCCCATTTAAATTTTTATTACCTTTGTTTTATTTTCTGCTGATGGATATTCATGTCTAGTATAAAGTACATAAAACAAAGTGATTTTCGTTAATTTCACATAATGGCGGTTCTGCAACTGTGCAGTCTTTATTAATGTATGGGCATCGTGGTGCAAATCTGCAGCCCGGAGCAGGATTAATAGGACTCAATACTTCGCCTTTAATTATGTTTACTATCTTACCCTGATCCAGTTTAGGTATTGGAATAGCAGACAACAATGCCTGTGTATATGGATGCTTGGGATTGCTGTAAAGTTCCTTGGATGGTGCTTTTTCTACACATTTTCCTAAATACATAACTGCAATTTCGTCACTAATGTGCTTTACAACGCTTAAGTCATGGGTAATAAACAAATAAGTAAGTTTTTGCTCCTCTTGTAAATCCATCATAAGGTTTAAAATCTGTGCCTGAATTGAAACATCTAATGCCGAAACCGGCTCATCACAAACAATAAATTTGGGATTTACAGATAGGGCTCTCGCTATCCCAATTCTTTGCCTTCTTCCGCCATCCAACTCATGTGGATATGCATTTTCATATCTTTCGGCCAAACCTACTGTTTCCATCAAAGAACGCACACGATTATTCGTCTCTTTTTTTCCTTTAGTAATTTTGCATACATATAGTGGTTCTGCAATGATTTCACCTACAGTCATGCGTGGGTTTAAGGATGCATAAGGATCTTGGAATATGATTTGCATTTTTTCGCGTATTGCAACCATACTCTTACGATTATATTCAATAATGTTTTTTCCGTTAAAACTAACTTCTCCCTCTGTGGGTTCTATCAATCGCAATATTGTTCTTCCTAATGTTGATTTCCCGCAACCGGATTCACCTACTACGCCAAGAGTATTCCCTTCATCTATTTTAATGTTAATATCATCAACTGCATGTAAAAAACCGTTTTTTGTTTTAAAATACTTTTTCAACCCCTTTGTCTCAAGCAATGGCACACTCATCTAATCACCTCATCTAAATTATTTAAGTTTAAATCCACTATCTTCCTTAGCCCTCATGTACAATATTTATAAAATCAGGAGACATTATTGATTTTACTTGTATAAGTGGCATCTGATTTTGTGAGTGCCATAACAGCTCTCTTCAGGCATCTCATATCTACAAACGTCTAAACATTCCGGGCATCGAGGATGAAATGCACATCCATTTGGTAGATTTATAGGATCCGGCATTAAGCCTTTTATAGGACTTAATCGCTTAGTATCTTTGGTCAAATCCGGTATGGAGTTAAATAAACCTATAGTATATGGGTGATGTCTGCCAGCAGTATATATATCTTTTAATGTACCCTGCTCTATAACTCTTCCGGCATACATAATAGCCACACTATCACAAGTTTGGGCAACTACACCTAAGTCGTGTGTAATAAGCATCATAGAAGTGCTAAATGTATCTTTCAATCTATTCATCATTTCCAGTACCTGTGCCTGTATAGTAACATCTAATGCTGTAGTTGGTTCATCTGCAAGTAGCAACTTTGGCTCACAGGCTAATGCCATAGCAATAACAATACGTTGCTTCATACCACCAGAAAATTGATGCGGATATTCAACTTTTCTTTCTTTTTGTAGGCCAACCATATCAAGTATTTCATCAACTCTTTCGTCAATCCTCTTTTTACCAAGCTCAGCCTGATGCAATTCCAATACTTCCGCAATTTGATCTCCAACCGATAAAACCGGATTTAAGCTTGTCATTGGGTCTTGAAAAATCATTGAAACAGCGTTTCCCCTTAGTTTTTGCATTTCAGTTTCTCTTAAATCTGTTATATTATTACCATCCAATAAAATGGTTCCTTTTGTTATTCTACCTATTTGTTCAGGCAATAGTTTCATAATACTTAAAACAGTTGTTGTTTTCCCTGCACCTGTTTCTCCCACTAAGCCAAGCGTTTGGCCTTTTTCCAATTCCAAATTAAGTCCGTTTACTGCATGAACAATCCCGTCTTCGGTTATATATTCCACATATAAATCTTTTATTTCAAGTATTTTTTTCTTCATTTAAACACTCCTTTATCCGGTTGTGATAAACCCGGCAACCCATTAATTTCTCAATCTGGGATCTAGTGCATCACGTAAACCATCGCCTATCAAGTTTAATGCAAGTACTGTGATTACTATAGCTATCCCGGGAAAAACTACTAAATATGAATAATCCCGCATATATGTTTTTCCTTCAGAAAGCATAGAACCCCATTCAGGTGTTGGCGGAGAAATGCCTAATCCAAGAAAACTTAAGGATGCAATAGAAAGTATAGCAAATGCCATATCCAGTGTTGCCTGTACGATAATGGGGCCGATAGCATTGGGCATTACGTGTTTAAAAATAATACGCATATCATTGGTTCCATATGCTCTTGCAGCTTCAATATATTCCTGCCCCCTAACCGTTAATATTGCTGACCTAACAATACGTGCAAATTTAGGAATGGCCGAAATAATCAGAGCAATCATTAGATTTATAACTCCTTGTCCCAAAACTGCTACAATTGATATTGCAAGAAGTGTTTGAGGAATCGCTAGAAAAACATCCATTATCCGCATTACAATTCCATCAATATAACCACCATAATAACCGGCTACTGAGCCAATAATTGAACCAATAGTAAGAGCAATTGCAACATTAAATAAACCCATAAAAATTGAAATTTTAGCTCCATGAATAATTCTTGCAAATATGTCTCTACCATATTGATCAGTGCCAAATATATGTTTTAAGCTTGGTTCTTGGAACCGTTCTTGCATATTTTGATGTATTGCTTTATCATAATCTACAATAAAATGTGCTGACAGGCTGAAAAAAACAAGCAGTGCCATTAAAAATAGCCCCACCATGGCCAACTTATTCCTTTTATATCGATTCCAAATGGATCTTAACTGTCCACGTCTTTTTACTTTAGTTTTTCTTAAAATGTTAACATCAGCTTTCATTGTCTTACCCTCCATAACTTGAACGTACCCTAGGATCAATAATTGCGTAAATAATATCTACTATTAAATTGATTAATCCAATAATTATAGTAAAAAATAGTACCGAAGCCATTACTAAAGGAGTATCTTTTGCCCGAATAGCATTAATTATCATCGTACCTACTCCGGGCATACCAAATACGCTTTCAACTATGATTGCACCACTCAACAGCGAACCAAAGCATAATCCTATAGTGGTAACAATAGGTAGCATTGCATTACGAAGCGTATGTTTAAATATCACTCTCATCTTACCTGCACCTTTTGCTCTTGCAGTTCTAATATAATCCTGGCGCACAATCTCTAGCATGTTTGAACGGGTAATACGTACTAAAATTGCCAAGTCCGCCGCACCAAGTGTAATACAGGGCATAATATAGTTTTTCCAGGAATCAATCCCTATTGCAGGTAACAAACGATACTTTAAAGACAATTGGAGTATTAACATAAGACCAAGCCAAAAACCCGGTATGGATGTTAATAATAAAGCTCCAATCATACTAATACTATCAATAAGCGAATATTTTTTTACAGCAGAAACAATACCAATCGGTATTCCAAGAACAACCATAAAAATTATAGAAAAAAAGGATAGCTTTAAAGTATTTGGGTATCTGCTAAACACTTCATCGAAAACCGGTGTTCTGGTGCTATAAGAAATACCAAAATCACCTCTGAATGCATTTGTCATATATTTGGCATAGCGCAGTAAAAAGTGCTCATTTAACCCCATATCCTCCCTTAGCAATTCAAGTGCTTCAGGTGTTGCATCTTTCCCTAATATAGCAAGAGCCGGATCACCGGGAGTCAAACTCATAATGGTAAAAATCACAAACGAAATACCTAAAAGTACCGGTATCATTGCCAATATTCTCTTAATTATATACCGTGTCATACTTTGCCATCCTTTCTTAATAAAATACAATTGTGTAAATTCAAATTGTTCTTATAGTACAACAATATCTTTTGTTACATTATTTAAAACCTCTGTACCTTTATCAGTAATAACAACTACATCTTCTATTCTAATTCCAAAACATCCCGTTAAGTAAATACCGGGTTCAATTGTAAAAGCCATCCCTTTTTCTAGATATCTTTTATTTGATTGCTTTATATCAGGTGCTTCATGTCCCATATATCCAATCCCATGACCAAGTCGTGTAGTGAAATATTCTCCATATCCTTCCTTGCATATAATATCTCTTGCCGCTTTATCGATATCCGGTATAAAAGCTCCGCTAAATGCAGCCTTTATACCGGCTTCATTCGCATTTAGAACAATTCGATATATTTCTTTTTGTTTATCAGTAATATCCCCCACAAATATGGTTCTAGTTATGTCGGATCTCATTCCATTGTAATAGCCGCCAAAATCCAACAAAACTATATCCTTTTCTTGAATAACAGCTTGGGTGCCCATATAGTGAGGATATGAAGAATTAGCTCCAAAAGCAACAACAGAGGAGGCGTATTCGCCTCCATGTTTTAAAAATAATTGGACGAAGTAATTCCTAATATCAACCTCTTTAATACCGGGTCGAATATAATTAAGCAAATCCTCAAATACCTTATCAGCAATACATGATGATTGCTTCAAGCTTTCTATCTCTTTCTCTGTTTTAATAATACGAATTTCCTCAAGTATTTGATTTCCCGGAATCAATTTTAGTTCAAATTTTTCTGCAATTTCTAAGATTCTACAAGCTTGGGCAGTTGAATTAACGGCAATTGTTTTACCAACCAATTGGTAATCATTCAATGCCTTCTCGACAACATCTATATATTCATCTCCATCAAACCATTCATATAATTGGACTTCTTCATTAAGGTAAGTTTTCATCTCCCCGGCAGTCAATAGATTGCATATATAAAATGAATCCCCATTTTCTTTTATAAACAGGCCTTGAAACCGCTCACACAAATCCGGTGTGTTTCCAAGGATAAATCGTAACTCATCCGATGGAGCGATTAACATTGCATCAATATCATTTTTTTTAAGTTCTTTCAGAAGTCTATCAAAATACAATTGGTTCATAGTTTTTTATCCTCCAATCCTTTAACTACCATGAATAATCATAAATATAGTATCTTGCCATAGGATTTGGTTGTACACCTTTAAGATCTTTCGTAGCAGCAACAGCTTGCATACCGCTATATATTGGAATAGCTATTGCTTCTTCATTAATTATCTCACAAACCCTTTTATATATTGTTTTTCTTTCTTCACTATCTTGGGATACTCTTCCACGATCAAGTAAATCATTAAGCTCTTTATTATCACATCCAAAATAGTTTTGACCTTTTCCTATTTGATCCCCATGGAAAAATCCATATATATAATTGCAATCTAGATAGGGTGCAGATGTACCATCTATATGCAATTCAAAGTCTCTTTCTTGCCTTACGCGTATTAAAGTTTGGTTAAGATCTACTACATCCAGTTCTGCATTAATACCTATTTTCTTTAGTGAGTCTTGTAGTACCTCTGAAGGCTTGTAATATTTTGGATCCGTATCAGTAATAATACTAATATCAAAACCATCAGGATAGCCGGATTCAGTTAGTAATTGTTTAGCTTTTTCCGGATCATGCGGATTTCCCTTTACATCATCAGGATAACCAAATGCAGCTTTAGCAGGGAAACAATCCAGTATCGCCCCAACTCCGTCAGATGCCGCAATCATCATTGCTTCTTTATCAATTCCGTAGCTAATAGCTCTTCTTACCTTGGGATCAGAAAGCGGACTTCTTTGATTGTTGATAGCAATATAAAAAGAACCGGACATCTCTGTCTCATGGTATTGTATGTCATTATTGTTTACCAATCTATTCCTTTCAGAAGCCGGCGGAGCATCTAAAATATCTATTTCTCCATTTTCAAGAGCAATAATAGCGGTATTGCCGTCTAAAACAATCTTAAATGTCAAGTGTTTAATTTCCGCCTCACCTTTCCAATAATCTTTAAAACTTTCAAACACATATTTATCCCCTGTTTTCCAATCTGCTAAATAATAAGGTCCTGTACCAACCGGATTTCTTTCAAATTTTTCCGGATCATCTTCTACAGCTTTTTTATTGACTATAGACATATTAGCGTGCCCTACACAGGACTCAATAGCTGAAAATGGATATTTCAAAGTAAGTTTCACAGTTCCATCATCTATTATTTCTGCCTTATCCATTGCAGAATTAATAGATGTTAGATTAGGTGATTCTATAGCCCTGTTTAATGAAAATGCAACGTCGTCGGCCGTCATCGTTTCACCATTATGAAATTTAACACCTTGGCGTAAGTGGAAAACTACTTCCGTTCCATCATCAGAAATATCCCAGCTTTCTGCTAATCCCGGCTCTAAAGTACCGTCAGAGCAACTTTTAATTAATGGTTCATAAATCTGATTAAAAACACTCCATGCCCTAAAAGAATAAATCTTGGCCGGATCTAAAGTTTGAACTTCAGCTGGCATCCCAAAAACTAGACTATCTTTTATAATAGTTTCTGTTCCTTTCGATTCTAGGTCTGCTTTTTCTTTACCACATCCGGTTGTAAATAATGTTAAAGCTAATAAAAAACACACCATAAATACTGTCTTTTTTCTCATAATACTATTCCTCCTTTTTCATTTAACAACTTTGTTACTAAAGTTTCAATCTAGTTTATAATGCAAGTTGTATGCCAGTCTATATTATTGATTGTTGTAATACCATAATATTTTATTATTTTTAAAAATATAAAGATTCCTATTTCACAAAATAATGATACAGGAGCTATTAAGATGTAATGGCTCCTGTATCATTATTTATAGTTAGTTAAATTATATATATTTTAAATGTTTATAAACAAAATATGCTTTCTTTTTTCCACTAAATGGAACCCCTTATATGTTCTTTATATATTTATCGAAAAGTATTATCGGCAATTTGTGCCTGTACGGCAATATTTGCCGCTTTTATTATATGTTAATATCGTATTCTTTTATTTTGTTACGTAATCCGCGTTCGCTAATACCAAGCATTTTAGCTGTTTTTTGGCGATGCCCATTATTATTAATAAGTGTTGCATGAATAATTTTTGCCTCTATCTTTTTTAAAGAAAGCCCCAACAAATCTTCTTTGAAAACACTTTCACTATGTCCTACCCTATTTTTTTGATAATAAGACACTTCTTGAGGCAAATCATCAGCTTCTATAGTTTCATCGTCTGTCAGCACCATTGCATATTCTAGTATATTTGAAAGTTCCCTTACGTTTCCCGGATATGAATAATCTAAAAGCTTTCTTTGAGCTTCTTTAGACATCCCTTTTATATGCTTTCCCAATTCTTTATTGTGAAGACCGATGAAATGGTTAATTAATAATCTTAAGTCCTGTTTTCTCTCCCTCAGTGGTGGTATGTGAATTTGCACAACATTGATTCGAAAATAAAGATCCTGCCTAAAGCTGCCTTTCTCAACCAAAGATGTAATGTCCTTGTTTGTTGCAGCCAAAACCCTTATATCAAAGTTTCTTTTTTCATTACTCCCAAGTGGTGTAAATTCTTTTTCTTGTAGAACCCTAAGCAGTTTTGCTTGTAAAGATAATGTCATATCACCTATTTCGTCCAAAAATAGAGTACCCTTATTAGCTACCTCAAATTTTCCCTTCATATCAGCAACCGCACCTGTAAAGGCCCCCTTTTTGTACCCGAATAGTTCGCCTTCCAAAAGTGTTTCCGGTATAGCTGCACAATTCACCCCTACGAATTTTTCATTTTTCCGTTTACCTGAATAGTGTAAAGCCTTGGCAATTATTTCCTTACCGGTTCCACTCTCACCTAAGATCATTACACTTGTATCCACATTTTTAAGTTTTTCTATCATCATATATATATTTTTCATTTGTGGACTTCTACCAATAATACCGTTGTAAACATATTTTTTCTCAATTTCCTTATTTAAATATTCTACTTTTTCATTCAATTGCTGATATTCTATAGCCTGTTCCAATACCAAAAATAACTCTCCTAAATTTAATGGCTTGGCTAAGTACGTATATGCTCCTCTCCTGATTGCCTCAACAGAAGTATCAATACTTGCATATGCTGTCATTATAATTACAATTATAGTCGGATCCATTTCTTTTATCTTTATAAGCAACTCATTACCATCATGTCCGCCTAATCTTAAATCCAATAAGCATATATTAATAAATTCATTTTGTAATATTTTGATTGCATCGTATGGTTCAATAGCCATACGCACATCATATTTATCTTTTAATGCAAAGGATAATGTGCTGCAAATACTTATTTCATCATCTATGATTAATACCTTTTTCTTCATTGCTCCTCCTCAATTTAATAGTGACCTTGGTATACTTATCCAATTCGCTTTTTATCATAATTTTCCCACCATTTTCTTCTATGGCCTGTTTACAAAATGAAAGCCCTATTCCCTTTCCATTGGGTTTCGTTGTATAAAATAATTCTGTTGAACGTTTTACTGTTTCTTCATTCATGCCAATTCCTTCATCAAAAAATTGTATATATATATATCCATCATTATTGTCATAAGCCCTAATTTTTAAATTATAATTTTTCTGATTAGGGGATTCCCTCTTTATTTTTTCAAGAATTGATTCAAAGGCATTTAAAATAACATTGATAAAAACCTGTTCTATCTGATTCCTATCTGCATGGATTGCTAAATTTTCCTCTACATCCATACAAATTTTAATTCGTTTATTTTTTAAAGCCGGTAGAATTAGATCTATACAAAATTCCACAAGTTCCAGCAGTATTACCCTTTCTTTCTGAGCTGCATGGGGCTTAGCATAATCAATTAGATTGTTAATTAGAGAATTGATACGATCGATTTCTGCCGGAAGCAAAACTGCCATTTGATCTTGTGCTTGTAAAGCCCTGTTTTTTGAAAATATCATCTCCATGGCAATTTTAATAGAAGTTAATGGGTTTCGAATCTCATGTGCAATTCCTGCAATAATCTGGTTTAATGCCTTATTCTTTTGTTTTTCAAACAGCTCCTCCTTAAAGAGAATTTCATGAGTAATATCTTCGAATGAAAGAACCACACCTCGAATTTCCTTTTTTATATCAAATAACTGATAGATACTATAACGATAGATTTTATTTATGTCATTATCAACTGATAATTCCAGTTCCCGATTAATTATAGTAACATTTTCATTAAAAACCTTATCTCCATACTGGCTAAGTATATAAGACGGTATGGGAATATCCATAACATTTTCTCCTATAAGGTTTTTTTGTTTTTTTACGAACGATTTTACCTTCTCATTACACTGGGTTATCTGATACTGATTATCAATAACTATAATAGCACTTGGATAGCTTTTAACAATATAATCATTGAGTTCGTTATAATTACGATTTTCTAGCATTTGTTTTTTTAATTCTTTGTTTATCTCTTGCAATTCTTTAGTCTTTAAACTCACCTTTTTTTTCAATACTTTTTTTAATCTGTATTCATTAAATAATATAAGCAACAAGATCCCAACCGCAATGTAAAATGGAACAAGAAAAGGTTTAATCCAATTCTTTATAGTCAGATCTCTATCAGATATCCATTCATCAAAAATGGTTTGATAACTTCCTTCAATACGCAAATCTTTAATGCTTGCATTAATTTTATCTAGAAGAATTTCATTACCCTTGCGCATGACTATCGTATACTCTATTGGGGTTATATAATTATTAATAATTATATATTTATTAATAAGTCCCTCGCGATCTAATTGATATAATGCACTGTGTCTATTCCCAACTAATAAATCTGTCTTACCTGTTATTAATAACTGAAATGCTTCTTCCTGATTTCCCACAACACGGTAACCTAGATTCGTCATATTATGCAGGTAAGAGTAATTGATAGAATTATTCTCAATTGCCACAGATAGGCTATTTATATTAGATATATCTTGTATTGTTTTAGAATTTTGTTTTGATGCAAGGATGCAAATATCAGATTGAGTTAATACATCAGAAAGATAAAAATCATCATTCCTTAAGCTATTGACCTTAATACCTAATGCTACATCAGCCCGATTATTTAAAACAGCATCAAGACATTTATCTTCACTGTGGTAAGGGATGTAAATAAGATGAAAATTATTTTTCTCAGCTATTTTATTTAACATATCTATGTGAATTCCTACAGCATTACCATCTTCCTCAAACTGAAAAGGCGGATTTTTGGGTTCAAATGCAACTCGGATTATCTCATCAACTGCATAAATTTCTAGTGAAAATAGATAAGAAAAAAAAATGAAGAAAAAAAGTAGTTTTTTTAATAAAGCATATCTTTTCATTTATAACTCCCGGCTTAATAAAATTTAAAATAGTTATAAAAACATTTTTTACAAGCAATCAAAAAGTATAAATAGTCTGTAAGAAAGTATAGATTACTTAAAATTTATTAAGAATTATTTATATATCTTATTTCTATTCTACCTAAAAATTTTTTTTCTTCAATGTTTTTCATTCTTTTGCTATAATTAAGCGTTAATTACCCGAATGATTAATGTTTCTTTAAAGCCCTTTTATGACCCAATCTCACAAATAATTCCATCATATTTCTTGCTTTTTCAAATATAATATTTTTTATTTTATTATATCATGTTATTGAATTCATAGTAATCCTAACATAAAGTGACAGCAAAACGTAACTAAGCGACATCCCTACCCACGTCATTCTGAAGGAACGTAGTGACTGAAGAATCTTTAAAGCCTCGGTGATAGAAGACTCTCCCCTTCGCTCAAAGTGACAGTAAAAAAATGGACAGTGTGACAAGGCAGTGTGATAGCGCAAAAATAACAATAGCAGCCTTAAAGGCTGCTATTGTTATTTACTTTATTAAACCTTCTTTTGCTTTTCTGCATATTTCATAAGCAGGGCCCATAAGCACTCCGGGTTTTTTCTTTATATGCTCAATGATCTCTTCCAGCATCTTTACTCTGCTGACCCTGCCGCATATCCAAGGATGCAATACAAAGGTCAAGGAACCTCCTTCTTCATAAATGCCTTCAAATTCTTCCAACCAGATTTCCTTTACAATACTTGTGGGCATAATAGGCCTCCTTGATGGTTCCTGTACAGTGAAAAAGAAATGAGAAGAATCATCGTAAAGCCAGTTAAAAGGAAGTTCAGGTAAATACTCACCATCACCGGTTTTATGTAGATAAGGGCAATCCCTATCCATCATATTTGAAGAATATTCAAAACCGTTTTTGGCAATTAACTCTATGGTTTCCTTATTTAAATCCGCTTCCGGTGCCCTGTGGCCTTTTGGCTCAACACCAAGCAAATCCTTCATTATCTTTTTTGATTTTATTATTAATTCATTTTCCTGCTCAATAAAATATGACTTTTCGTGTAAATATCCGTGATATCCTATCTCGTGACCTCTTTTTACAATTTCCCTGCAAGCCTCCGTATGCCTTTCGATAACCCATCCGGGTATAAAAAATGTGGATTTCAAATCTTGTCTGTCCAGCATATCAAGGATTCTGGGCAATGCAACATTCGGCCCATATGAGCCCTCTGCCATTAAATTCACGGAGTGCTTACTATCCATAGTTCGTGAAAACCAAAAGGTTTCAGCATCCAAATCAAATGTAAATGCCACTCCGCATTTTATCCCGTCAGGCCATATCTTTTTCATTGTATCACCTCATATAACAAATTTATTTATAAAGTTAAATACTACTTCCTTGCAATAATTTCTAACAACAAGGCATCTTCTTTGACAGGGAGGCTTGTATTAACTAATAGTATTTCACCTGTAGCAGGTGCTTTTAAGACATCTAACTCTCTGCCAAAAACATCTTCAATCCTGCCTAGAACATCTCCTTTTTTAACTTCATCTCCTATTTTACAATTGTTATAAAAAAGTCCTACTTTTTTTGACCTAATGTGTATAGGAGCTTTATAACAATTATAGTTATTGTATTCAATTAGACTGCCATCCAAGCATTTCGCATAGGTTAATATATTCATCAAACCGTGTAAATGTATGTTTATATATTCTTTAATATCCCCGTCTATCTTGCCGGCGTTTATTACCAAGCCCGGTATGCCTGCTTCTGCGGCAGTGGAATAGCTTTGGTTCTTGTCGTTTATTTCCCCTTCACTTGACTTAAATACAATTTTATTTATACCTGAATACTTTGCCATATCAAAGGAAATTGCATTGATATCGGCGTCACCCGATTCATGAATTTCACAAAACGGTATCATTTCTTCGGTTAAATCTGCAGAGTGCAAATCTATATAATAGTCACTACCTTTTATGAATTCATTAAACAAATGGTAAACAAGGATTTCGGAATATGTTCCGTCTTTGTCTCCCGGAAAACACCTATTAACATTTTTTCTATCTTCCGGACAAACAAATGGACTTTTTTTCTTAAAAGCTTTCATATCAACAATTGGTATTATCTTCACTGTACCTTTTAATTTCTTTGGATTAAGATTCTTGGACAATGCTATAGCAGAAGCAATAGCAGGATATTCACAACCATGAACTCCCGCTGTAACAGATACAGTAGGTCCGTCTTCTTCACCCTTTATTAGTATATAAGGAAGTACAATGCTATTACCATCACTTAATTTATATTCAACATATTTCTCTTTTTTATGCATAGATTTCGCCCTTTCAACTTAGTATATTAATGTTTCTCCATTATCTTCTTAATAGTTATATCACTAGGTATTGGAGATACATATTCTTTCCCTTTCCTAACGGAATCCAACTCATCTTGAGCAGCTTTTAAAAGTTCCGGTTTTTGCATAAAATCAAGTGTAGCAAGAGCCATAACCTTTGCAGCTAATATCATGCCTTTAAATCCTATAGTAGAACCACAAGAAGCTACAAACTGCCAATTATGTTCCGCTGTGCCTAATGGAACACATGTTGTTCCGAATTGTGCTGATGGTGTTATATATGAAACATCCGCCCTGTCACCGGATACCGGTACTACCTCTCCTTTTGAAAATCCTTTTAGTTCCAATTCATCTGCTATCCTGCCGCATATTATACCGCCTATTTCATCGATATCCAGTCTATGAGAACTCAAAAAGCTTTCAAATTGTCCCGGTTCCAATGAACCTATTAGATTTTTTGCAAACTCCAATTCTTCTTCCGTGTACTCAATAGGCCCTACTTGTGCAAGCTTATCTGCTATTAGATCATTTATTGTGTTATTAACGGTATAATTATAAGTACCGCAAATAAATTCAATATCATAAGTTGTGCCTGTTATTAAAGCCGCTCCTTTAGCTATGTTTTTTACACGCTCGTATATCTCCTCTACATCCTGTCTCTTGGGTGCCCTGATAATATAGTGAATTTGTGAATAACCGGGAACTATATTCGGCGCATCTCCGCCATGTGTTATTATGCTATGAATCCTAGCTTCTTGAATCACATGTTCCCTTAAATAATTTACTCCTATATCCATGATTATAGACGCATCCAGCGCACTTCGCCCTTCTTGCGGATCCCCGGCGGCATGTGCGGTAATCCCATGGAAGTTTACCTTAAAAGAATTCATCGCCAGTGTAGAACTATAATAGGCGGCATTAGCAAAATCCGGGTGCCAAGTAAGAGAAGCTGCCAAATCATCGAAAATACCGTCTCTAGCCATAAAAACCTTTGATGAAATAGTTTCTTCTGCAGGACATCCATAATACCTCACTGTTCCTTTGATTCCATACTTCTCCATAGCTCTTTTCGCTGCAACTACAGCCCCCAAGCTGCCAATCCCCAGTAGATTATGCCCGCATCCATGTCCTCCGGCACCTTCTATTACCGGTTCTTTAATATGTGATACTTTCTGTGAAAGGCCTGCCAGTGCATCATATTCTCCTAATATGCCTATTATTGGTTCACCGCTACCCCAAGTACCTATAAAAGCTGTTGGCATATCGGATATATTTTCCTCTATGGAAAAGCCTTCTCTTTCCAAAACATCAATTATAGCCTTGCATGATTTATGCTCTTCCAATCCTAATTCAGCATAATCCCATATTTCTTTAGCTAATTTGCTTAACTCTTCATTATTTTCGTCAAAATATTTCAAAACATAATCATTTACATTCATTTTTAACACTCCTTGTACAATATGTTTACAAGTGCCTTTTACATAGCCTTATAAGCATATCTTTATTTTTTATAATAAATTTTATTATTTTACTCTATGGCATCGGCATTTAGTACCGTCGGGCAAATTAATTAAATCCGGATGTATATCGGAGCATATGGGAATACTCTCGGGACACCTGGACCTAAATCTGCAACCCTTAGGTAAATTAATTGGAGAAGGTAACTCTCCGGCTGACTCCGCTTCTCTGTTGCTTAATTCATTTTCTGCAAAAGAAGATTCTATTAACAATTTACTATAAGGATGCCTTGCACTATTTCGAAAATCCTCAGCTTTTACAATCTCTACTATTTCTCCCAAGTACATAACAGCAATATCTGTGCAAATATATTCAGCCACTCTTATATCGTGTGTAATAAGTAAATATGTTAATGACTCCTCTTTTTGTAAATCCATAAGCAAATTTAATATTTTCGCCTGAACCGAAACATCTAAAGCTGAAGTAGGTTCATCCAAAACTATAAAATCAGGATTTAAAGACAGAGCCCTAGCGATACATATCCTTTGCTGCTGTCCTCCTGATAATTGATGAGGAAATCTGGTCAGCAGCTCCGGCCTTAGATTAACTTTATTTAACAACTCTTCAACCTTACTGCTGATTTCTTTTTCATTTTCATATAATTTATTTATTTTAAGGGGCTCCTTGAGCAAAAACTCAATTGTCTTCCTAGGTGATAGCACATCTGCAGGATTTTGAAATACCATCTGAATCTGACAATGAATTTTCCTTTCTCTCAATTCCCTTTTATTCATATTGGAAATATCCGTTTCTTTAAACTCTATGGTACCTGAAGTTGGTTCTATTAACCTTGTCACCAATTGAGCATAAGTAGATTTACCACAGCCGCTCTCTCCAAGCAATCCAAAAGTCGTGCATGGCATTATATCCAAATTTACTTTATCCAAAGCATGCACATATTTGCTTGATTTATTTAAAATCCGCCCTTCGACAGGAAATAATTTTCTTAATTCATATGTTGATAAAATAGGCTTTCCCATTTCCCTTCACCACCTTGTTAATATAGTATTAATTATACAGTCTTCGTATCCGAAAACTTGTTACAAGCTACCATCCTGCCATTATCCAATTTGATAAGCTCCGGTGGTAACCCTTTACAACACCTTTCACTACAATCTGCACATCTTGATTCAAATATACAACCCTCCGGGACTTTCAACATATTAGGAACAAATCCATCTATGCTTTTCAATGGCTTACCTCTTTTTATTGATGAGGGTCTTGCTTCTATAAGTGCCTTTGTATAAGGATGTAAAGGATTAGACAATAATTCTTTAGCATCGCCTATCTCTACAATAGTACCGCCATACATGACGGCAATTCTTTCACAAACTTGTTTAACCACATCTAAATCATGAGAAATCCAAATCAGAGAACTATTAGACTTCTCCATTATTTCACGCATTAGCTTTATTATCTGCTTTTCTACCGTAACATCCAATGCTGTGGTAGGCTCATCTGCAATTATCAGTGCAGGATTGCTTGAAACAGCCATAGCTATCATCACTCTCTGAGCCATTCCTCCTGAAAGCTCAAATGGATATCTTTCCAATACACTTCTAGCTTCGGGGACACGAACGATTTTTAATAATTCTTCCGCCTTTTTCAAAGCCTCCTTCTTACCAATGGAGGAATGTGTCATTATCACTTCTGTCATTTGATCCTTTACCTTAAATAAAGGGTTTAGAGAGGTCATGGGGCTTTGCAATATCATCGAAATACCGCTGCCTCTTAACCTTTCCATTCTTTTTTCGGATAATCCCAAAAGATTTTCCCCTTTAAAGGTTATTGAACCCGAAACAATTTCACCTGAAACGGGCAATAGCCGCATAATGGACTGGGATAAAACACTTTTCCCTGAGCCGGTTTCTCCTACTAATCCCAAAGCCTCGGATTCGTTAATTTCCAAATTAATACCTCTTAATACTCTTGATATCCCGTCAAAGGTATTAAATACAACATCTAAGTCTTTTATACTAAGCAATTTACCCATGTTTTTACCTCCTTTGTCTGGGATCCAAGATATCTCTCAGACCATCACCCAGCAAGTTCAAACCAATAACGGTAAGCACTATTGCAAGACCGGGGAAGAATACCAACCACCATTGTCCCGTTACAATATATTCCCTGCCTTCGCTTATTATCAAACCCCATTCTGATAGGGGAGCCTGAACGCCTATACCAATGAAACTCAAACCTGCTATATTTAAAATAATATTTCCAAAGGATAGAGTAGCACTGACTAAAACAGGGGGCAAAACATTAGGCAATATATGATGAAATAATATATAGTTCCATTTCCCGCCAAGAGCCTGTGTTCCTTTTATATACCCGCTTTGCTTTAATGATAGAGTCTCTCCTCTTGCAATTCTCGCGGTACCTGTCCATGAACTTATTAGCATAGCTATTATTAAAATTTTTATGCCGCCGCCCATTATAGTAGCCAATACCATAGCAACTATAACTGATGGAAAAGCCATTAATAAATCCACTAATCGCATAATAAAATTATCAAAGCTTCCGCCTAAATATCCTGAAATAGTACCTACGCATAAACCTAAAATAGTAGAAAACGTTACAACTACTAATCCTATGCTCAACGAGGTTCTTGCACCGAAAATTACACGACTAAATAAATCCCTGCCATATTGATCTGTTCCGAAATAATTGGTATTAGACGGAGAAGACAAAATATTATCATAATCTATTAAGTCGGGAGGTATCTTTGCAAAAATAGGTCCAAAGGCAACTATTAATAGAAATATTAATACTATAACAGCTCCTACCAAGGATAGTTTATTAGACATAAACACTTTTCTCATATAAGTAAACTTACTTTTGTTTGAAAGCATGTATTTCACCTCACCGTTAATACTGTACCCTTGGATCTATTACCATATAGATCAAATCAACAATCAGATTTGTAACTACATAAATTAAAGCCATAAATATAATAAATCCTTGTATAGGTCCATAATCCAAAAAGTTTATTGCGTCTACAGCATATCTTCCTATGCCGGGCCAATTAAACACTGTCTCTATAAACACCACTCCACCGATAAGCTGTGCCAAAAACATACCTAGCATTGTTAAAACAGGCCTTATACCGTTTTTCAATGAATATTTCCAAATTATCCTTTTCTTTTTAATACCGCAACTTTTTGCAAATCTAATATAATCTTGTTGACTAACTTCAATCATTCCCGTTCTGGTCAATCTACAAATCATAGCTAAAAATGAATATGAAAGAACAAAAACAGGTAGTATTAAATGCATTAAAGCATCTTTAAACAAATCCCAATTCCCGGTAATAACCGCATCCCATAGTAGAAATCCGCTTCCACCCGTTGCTGTTTCCCTTATAAGATTAACCCGCCCCGTGGGAGCAGGTACCCAGCTTAATTTATAGTAGAAAACATAGATACAAAGAAGGCCAATCCAAAATCCCGGGGCAGATATTCCTCCTATAGAAAAAAGTCTGGAGGCATGGTCGGCAAATCCATTTTTATTCGTTGCCGAGATTACTCCAAGCCATATTCCAACCAAAGCCGCAAGTAAAAGACTTAACATGGAAAGCTCTATAGTTGCCGGTAATCTCCACTTAAACTCGTCAACCACCGATCTTCCCGTGTGGTATGAAAATCCCAAATCTCCTTTTAATAAGGATTTAACATATTGGCTATATTGTTTAATATAGGGTTCATCAAGACCCATTTTTTCTTTCATTCTATCAATATCTTCTTGTTTAGCTTGAGGTGGCAATAATATTCGTGCAGGGTCTCCGGGGACAATCCTAACTAAAACAAAAGATAGAATAGATGCCCCTATAAGCACTAATATCATAAACGCAATTCTCTTAAGTAGATATCTGCTGAAACTCACTATACCAACCTCCTAAAAACTTAGTACGCATAGTTGAACCAATATCCATAGAGGCAGGTTTGACTCCATGCCTCTATGGTTGGTTAAATTCTATTCTACTCCATTTCTAATTCATACAGTCTTGTTATGCTGTCTGAATAATGGACATAGTTCTTTACATTTTTCCTAAATGCAAGTACAATCTTTGCTTCATGAATCGGAATATATGGTACTTCTTCAGCCAGTATTTCTTGGACACCTTTTAGCAATTCATCACGTTTTGCTGTATCCATCTCTTTCTTTGCCTTATCGATTAATTCATCTACATCTTTATTTGAATATCTTGCATAGTTGCCCGGTGTAGGAATTGAAGCCGAGTGTACAATATCATTTAATAATCCTACAGGGTCAGCAGCATTATCCCACCAAGATACTACGAAGAAATTAAGACTTCCTGCGTCACCGGATTGGAAGAATGCCGGCGGTGCCATTGATTTAATCTCCATATCTATACCAATCTTTTTTAATTCAGCTTGCAATATTACAGCCATATCCGGGAACTTGCCTGCATTAAATAAATCAAAGTCCAGTTTGAAGCCATTTTCGTAACCCGCTTCTTTTAATAATTCTTTAGCTTTTTCTAAATCATACTCATATTCGAAAACAGGAACTGATCCTGATAATTCAGTTGTTAAAATTGTTTTTGCTCTGGGAGCATACTTTTCTCCGCCTCCCAAAACCTTACATATCTGTTCATAGGGAACTGCATAAGCAATTGCCTGCCTTACTTTTGGATTATCAAGAGGTTTGTTCTTCGTATTCAATCCCAAATAAACAATTTTTGAATTAGCTGCTCTTACAAGTAGTTCTATATCAGGATTTTGTTCTAGAGCATCATAATCCTTTGCTGCCGGTAATCTGTAAAAGTCAATATCGCCTTTTTCCAACATAGTCCTCAAATTACTTGCTTCCGCAACAGTCTTTAATATAACCTTATCAATATCCGGTCTATCACCCCAGTAATCCTCATTTATTACTAAATGTGCCTCGTCCGTTGTCAATGACTCAAGTTTGTAAGGTCCTGAACCTGCTGTATTTGAAGCCAGCCACTGCATTTGATTTTCAATATTATCGGCACCCTGCTCCAAAACAAGCTTCTTATTCAAAATGCTTCCGTTATAACTGCTGATTCTTTTCTTTAAAAATTGAGGTTCAACACGGCTTAAAGTAACCTTAATTTTATGAGTATCCAATATTTCTACATCAGAGATTAGTTCGTCAAAATATGAAGCGTAGCTCCCGTTAGTTGTTAACATGTTAAAGGTAAACTCTACGTCTTCTGCATCAAAATCGGTACCGTCATGAAATTTAACGCCTTTTCTTAAGTTAAAAACATATTCCAAACCATCATCTGATACATCCCAGCTTTCAGCCAGTCTCGGTATAAGCACATCAGGTTCTTCTACCAACTCACCGTCTTCATTAACCATGCTGCTTCTGCCCACCAAAGTATCATAGGTGCTTATACTGATGTACTGAGAAGTAATGTTCCTTCCTATTAGGGGGTTAATATCTCCGGGGGGGTTGTTATCACCGATTACCAGTACCTTTGGTTCACCATCATTTCCTTTGGGTTCTTCACCGCCTTGTGAACCTTGAGGCTGTTTGTTACAAGCCAACAGACTTCCACCTATTAATGCGATAAGCAGCATTAATACAATACTTTTAAACAATTTAGATTTTTTCATTTTCCTCCTCCTACTTTATAATTATTTTAATTTTACTTATTTATTGTAAAATTAATCACATCTCCCGTATAAAACATCTCATGTCGTTTCCCAAACTTTTCTTTTAATAAATATTCTGCATCAAAGCCTGTGCAATGACCTGACCATATCTTTTCTATATTCAAATTACCTAATTCTTCTACTGTTCTTTTTCTCACTTCTTGGCTTAAGTCAATAAGATGAAATCCGCCAATAACGCTTTTAATTTTCTTATTATCCGTTATATCCATGGACTTATATAGTATATTTACTATTCCCGCATGGCTGCAACCGGAAACAACGACAATGCCTTCTTCTCCAAGATTAAATACTAAAGCCATATCATCTTCTTCCGGATCCTCAACTAATTTGCCATCCTTTAACACATATACATCTTCTTCAGGTTCCTCAAAGTCTGTAACTCTGGGAATTGTACCTGTTATCCAAACATCACTGTAAATCTCTGTTTCATCAGCTAACAACATCAGCCTTTCCCTTGGTAATTCCGACAGAAGTTTCTCATCTAATCCTATATAATGTATCTCCGGCTTTAAGCTATATACCGGTCTTGTAATATCATTGTGAGCAATTAGTTTAAACTTAGCATTTTCATTTCTGATAAGTTTTGTTAAACCACCGGTGTGATCATAATGACAATGAGATAATACTAATGCATCAATATCATCAACTTTTATATCCAGCTTGTTCATATTATGCAATAAGGGGTCTGATTCCCAACCGGTATCAAACAATATTCTTCTGCTATGTCCATCTTTCCAATAACAATCGGCTAAAATTGAAAGGCCAAACTGAGACCAAAGATCATTGATATACCGAGACCTGTCACAAATCAACACTTTTAATTCCAGTTTCTCAATTCCCGGTTTATTATTCATTCGCTTTTAACCTCCTTTCCTAAGAAATTAAGGTAGTTTTATTTCTTCCCATTCTTCATCCAAAAGTATTTCAAAATTCTCTGTTCTGGGTATATCTTCTTCATTAATTCTTGGGTGCTTAGTCTCATGTTCACCGTCACAATAGATTAAAATCTTATCATTATGGTAGCTCTTTAATTTTTTCAATAACTCAACTGCCTCTGACGGTGAAAATGTTCCGGAATAGTGACCGCCGCCGATTGGTGAAGCAAACTTCCCATTATAGTGGAAACGTGCGGTAACCTTATTCCCTCTGGGACCATTCCAATGCATTGTATTTATAGAAGATTGCAATCTTCCGTTATCAAAAGTAAATCCGTAGCCCGGCACAAATACATAATGATGGGAGCCCGGTACTTCTCCTTCCAGTAAGAAGTTATCTACTTTGGCCATGTTTAAAACTGAACTTATTATAAATGACTGAACCATACAATGACCGGCATTAGTTCTAAATGATTCATCTATGGTGTATTCCACTAGGCATTCATCCCATAAATGTCCCCAAACATAATTTCGATTTTGCAATGCTACTGTACCTATCCATTCCCTATCAAGGGTAAGTATTTTATTATAACCTTCAGCATTGCGGGAACAAGCAGCCATATATGCGGCAATCGGACTTAAAGTGTTAGCCCTTATAATAATTTGTTCAATAAATCCATAGTATTGCCATGCTCTTTCTTTTTCCGCCGGCATAGCTATATCCCATAAAGTATGAAACTTAAACCATTTAGTATATCTGCCTGTACTCCTAACTGCTGCTATTGTTGCTGCAGCCTCCTGTTTTGCTCCTTCTAATTTAGTAGCACTTTTTATTCTTTCCAACAGATTCTCTTCTTCACTTATCAAAGAAGGTTTTTGTATCCTGTTTCCAAGCCTATTAACTAACTCTTGTAAATATGGATAACCACCGGCATCTTCTCGTCCCATCAAAGGATACCAAGAAATTTTATCATTAAATATTAATACTATCTTTCCTTTTACATCACTTACCTTTTTACCGGTAAATGCGCATAATATTTCGTCTTTACAAGCTATCCAAGCCATTCCCTCTTCTGAATAAATAACAAACACTTCATCTGTAGAACCGGCTTTTTCACTTTCTATTATGAATCTCATAGAAGCGGCTTCCAGTTCCGTGATTTCTTTTTTCGTAGTTTTCAAAGTCGATGCAAGAGGCAACATTCTTCGATCTACAAAAGGTAAAAATGGATATCTTTCAGGGTAAAAAGATTGATAAGACATAACTATCTTGGTTTCATCCCATGGAAACAAGTCAAAATCAAAGGGGGCTGATCTAAAAAACTGGGCATGGGGTAAATATTCCTTGCTTTCCCTATCGTTTTCTAAAAATGCATTTTTATACCCGGGTATTGTTGATATATGTTCATAAAACCATTTATCCGCCCTTAAATATATTTCCGGATGCTTTATAAAAATACTGCGAGAAGCATAAAAAGCATATTTGTCAAACTTATCTTCAGCCGCACCGTCAGCCCTTTTGTTTAGCATCTCTAAATGCACCGACAATGGTGATTCCGGGCTTGTTAAAAACAAAGCCTTGTTTAAATCATTTGTAAACTCCATATAGTTTCCTCCTTTCTAAAGTATGTATAATTTATAATTATACCATCTAATGATTATTTATACTACCCTCTTTTTAAGAAAACAGTTGTACAGTGTATTGCTCCCCATCCTTTTAGTATTTCAGAAAAATCTACGGATATTACTTCAATCCCATTTTCTTCAAGCAGTTCTTTACATCTTGGATTGCCTTTAGGTTGAACGACCAACCCGGGTTTTAATGCTACATAGTTTACCCCCAAAGTATTCTTGGCTTCAGTTTGAGAAGGAGCTTCCAATATTTTAAACCCTTTCTTTTTAAGTGAATCGCAAACATCATAGGGTACTTGTGATACATGTGCCATAGCTATCTCATGACTTGCAATATTTAATAATCCATCAATATGTGCACTGCCATATGGGGTTTGCATATGGATTATCTCCGTTACACCCATTCTCCTCAATTCTTGCTCTACCTGTTCATAACCGGATTTGTTTGTTCTGCCGCCTGTTGCCAAGATAACTGTATTCCTGTCTACCCACATACCGTTGGCACCCTCAAAAATTCCATCACCGCCAATTGTTTTAATAATAGGAACGCCTAATCTTGCCATAGCTTCCGCTACATATCTTTCTTCTCCTCGCCTTTCGGCCATTGCCGGTCTTGTGATTATTGCACCCTCAGGAGTCATAAATACCTGATCTCGTACAAATACCGCATTTGGTCTATCATTTCTTTGCTCTTCCACGTAATAAACCTTTACACCGTGATCTTTATAAATCTCAGCTAAATTGTCATGCTGTTCTCTAAATTTTTGAACATCAATAGGCTCCTTGAACCTAACTTGCTTATAATCAAAGTTTTCTATCTCTTTTCCGGGTCTTCTCATCAATACGGCTTTTAGCGTATCTACTTCCGATGCTACCCCCCAATCCCCCCAATATAGCTTCATGTCCTCTTCAAAAGACGTTTCTTTTGGAAACCATCTTTCTCCCGGAATAGCATCAATATCCGTTATCTTCATATTTAAGCTCATGTCGATTCCTCCTCAGATTATAAATTTTCTCATAATAACTTTTCTTTTTATTATCTTACTTGTGTTGCAATATCCATACCAAAATAGATATGTACCACTAAGTACCATAATTATGTTTAAGAAAAATTATAGAGATTGGCCAACAGCAATCAAAAACCCGGGTTTTATCGCATTATAAAAAAATAAGATTTTTAATTAAGATATTGAAATTTTTTAGAATTGTATAAAATAAGATAAGTAGTAAAAAAAACTTTACCCCTTAGTAAAATTATTCTTACTAGGGGTAAAGGACTATTATACTTTAAATAACAATCATAAACCGTACTTGTCCATCTTGTATCTTAATAATTGCTTGGAGATTCCTAAAAGCTTAGCAGCTTCAACCATATTAATTGATTCTTCCAAGGCAACTATAATTATATTCTTTTCATAATCTTCCACCATATTGCTCAAAGGCACATTGCCTAATAAGTCTTCTATTCTTTCATTATAGCGGTTAGTTTTATTCTGTAAATAGTCCGGTAAATCCTTTACCATTATAAGATTACCTGAAGTTAAATTAAAAGCTCCCTCAATTACATTCTTTAATTCCCTAACATTACCGGGCCACGAATAATTATTAAAAATATCTTCAACTCTTTCCTCAACGCCTATTATTCCTCTGTTCATATTTTTATTATATCTATCAATAAAATAGCCGGTTAAAAGCTTGATATCCCCTCTTCTCTCTTTTAAACTGGGGATATTTATCTGAACCACACTCAGCCTATAAAACAAATCTTCTCTTAATCTGCCTTCTTTTATCGCTTTCCAAGGTTCCTCATTAACTGCGGACACTATTCTTATATCTATATCTATGGGGTCAATACCGCCAACCCTTCTAATCTTTTTTTCTTCAATAGCTTTTAGTATTTTTGCTTGAACACTTATTTCCATGGAGTTGATCTCATCTAAAAAAATAGTCCCGCCTTGGGCTACTTCAAACAAGCCTTTTTTATTCTCCGCCCCTGTATAGCTGCCTTTTACGGTACCGAATAATATGCTTTCCAATAAAGTAGAAGGTATAGCTGCACAATTTTGTGAAACAAAAGGCATATTGGACCTATCGCTATGTTTATGGATGGATTGTGCTACCAATTCTTTACCGGTGCCCGTAACTCCATAAACTAAAACAGAGGAGCCGGTTCTTGAGACTTTTAAGATTCTTTCCTTTATCACCAACATGGAATTTTCATTAGTGATGATATCATCTACAGAATATAGCTCATTCTTGTTCTTAGGCAAATGATTGTCTTTAAATGAAAGAATGATATTCTCTCTTCTGGCTTCCGGATCCAAATATTTGGAAACATCTACAACACCGACAATCTTTTCACCTGAAAGGATAGGTAATGTATTATTTACAGCATAAATAGATTGGCCTTTATAAGTCTTTAAATGCTGTCTCTCATTAAAAATTGGTTTTCCATTCTTTAAAACCCTTAAAACACTGCTGGTCTCCGAGGTAAGGTCAGGGTATATATCAAGGACATGTTTACCAAGTACATCTTCTTCCTTTAGTCTGTTAATATCAGGCCTGTAAGTAATAAAATACTCAACTATGCCTTTATTATTTGTGACAACCAATCCGTCTATATAATTATAAATACTAAGTATCTGCTCAACGTATCTTCTTATCATATATATCAACCTGCCTGCATTTTTATACTATGGGCTTTATATTACTATATTGATTCTTTATTTGCAATCCCAAGCTATACATCAGTATTTAACTGCTATGCATTAACTCCGTTGATAATACTGCATTTTTCATATTCACCTTTTAAATAAAACAAAATGTTTTCTGCCGAATGTATTCTGGCATCACGAACTGAAGCAATGGAATAAAATGCAACGTGAGGGGTTAAGATTACATTGTCTCTCCCATTTAAAGGTGAAGTATTCATATCAGGATATTCATTCTCCAAAACATCCAGACCTGCATAACCTATCTTGCCTTTATCCAAAGCATCTATTAACGCTTGTTCATCGACAACTCTACCCCTGCCCGTATTAATAAAAACTACTCCGTCCTTCATGCCATTAAATGCATCTGCATTTACAAACTTTTCTGTATATTTATTATGCGGCAGATGACAACAAATATAATCCGAATTCTCATATAGATAATCTATGTTTTTCAATTCCACTCCGTATTCATTGGCTATTTCCTTTTCAACATAAGGATCGTAGGCAATAATTTTAGGGCCGAATCCTTTTAGTCTTTCCGTTACCAATCTGGGTATATTCCCAAATCCCAATAAACCAATTGTACATTCGCTCAATCTGAAAATATCACGACAAATACTGAATTTCCAAAGCTTGTCGTTTTGAATGCTATTGTGAAATTGAATAAGCCTTCTGTTAATTGCCAACAAAAGCATAACCGTATGGTCAGCAACTTCGTTAATACAATATCTCGGTATATTCGTTACAGCTATACCTCTTTTTCTTGCTGCTTCAATATCCACATTATCAACACCGATTGCTTTGATTGCTATAATTTTTAATTTAGGTAAATTGTCCATTACAAAAGCAGTAAAGGGTTCATATACACTGAGTACCGCATCTGCATCTTTACAGTTTTTTATCAAATCCTCTTCAGTTGCACAAGGAATTCTCACTATATCTGCAAAACCGTCCAATACTTTTTCCTCGTACTGCAAATTCCCCTGTGAACCGTATGTTAAAACAACCTTTTTCATCACTACACCTCAATTTCCTTTATTACAAAAGTGCTATATTATATTTTGTTATCTTCAATGAAATCTTTCATTGAATTCATTGCTTCAACGATGTTATCCATTGAACATGAATAGGCTAATCTTACATAATCCATCCAATCGCTGCCAAAAGAAATCCCGGGGGATAATGCGATACCCTTTTCCCTTAACAGTCTTTCACTAAACTTTGTTCCATCCATGCCTAATTTACCTACATTAATGAATACATAAAAAGCTCCCTTCGGATTGATAAAGCTTATATTATCCATTTTGTTCAGGCAGTTTGCAACATAATCTCTTCTTGATTTAAACTCTTCTATCATTATGTCAACTTCTTTATAAACATTTTTATAAGCTTCAATCGCTCCTGCTTGCGCAAAGGAAGTAGCGCATACCGAAGTCTGGCTATGGGATCTGTTCATTTCCCTGATAAAATCTTCATTTGCCATAATATAGCCGATTCTCCAACCTGTCATGGAAAAAGTTTTTGAAGATGAATTAACAACAATTGTTCTTTCTCTCATACCCGGTAAAGTAGCAATACTTTTATAGGTTCCTTCAAAAACAAAACTATCATAACATTCATCAGACACCACTAAAAGATCATTTTCTATTGCCAATTCCGCTATCATATTAAGATCTTCATCAGTCATAACGTATCCTGTCGGATTATTCGGTGAATTTAACAATATAATCTTTGTCTTATCAGTAAGCCTAGACTTAAAATCGTCCATATTATATCTTATCTCATTATTTTTCAATATAGGTACCTCTACTATACAGGCTCCCGAATATGTCAGCTGTCTGGAATAAGAAACATAATATGGACTTGGTATCATAATCTCGTCACCGGGATCTAGAAATACATTCCATATGCAATACAAACCCTCCGTAGCACCTACTGTTATTACAATTTCCTTTTGCGGATTATAGCTTAGGCCTGTCTTAGAATATTCTCTTTCAGATATGGCTTTCCTTAAATCAAAGGAGCCGATAAACTCGGTATAATGCACTTGTCCTTTCTCAATCGCCTTGATAGCGCTTTCCTTAATTGCCTTAGGTGTATCAAAGTCCGGCCTTCCTATCTCCATGTGTATTACCTTTTCTCCGACCAATTCTTTTTCATTTGCTATGGAAAAGATCTCAAAAGTACCTTTTTGTTTAGGATACCTACGAACATTATCATTAAAATATTTCTTCATTATACATACCTCTTCTTCCTTTATAGTAAACTTTATATTCTTATCTAATGTTTCTGCGCATTTCTTTATTTAATATAATGAATTATTAATGCAATATTTATGCCAGTTAAGCAAACCCTTTAAAACCCCCTTTTTTAATATTAAAAAGCATATGGAATGTATATTTAATAAGTACGGTAAAATATATTTTACCCATAGGTCAAGTATCCTTTACTAATTGGAGATAATAAAAAAACCCCCGACGAGGTTTTTATTAACCTGCCGGGGGTTTTAACTAAATATATATGCTTTTATGTAATTTTAAATATCTTACTTCATCCCTAGTGCTTCTTCTACCGGTACATAGGGTAGGTCAAAAGCTTCCGCTACTGATTTGTAAACTATCTTTCCTTCCAATACGTTAGCACCTTTTCTTAGCGGCTCTTCATCTATTAATGCTTGTTTCCAACCCTTATTAGCAATTCTAACTGCATAGGGTAGTGTAACGTTTGTCAAGGCTAATGTAGCTGTCTTTGGTACTGCACCGGGTATATTTGCAACACAATAGTGGATTACATCATGTAGTACAAAGATTGG
>JALNWH010000006.1 GCA_023230985.1 Bacillota bacterium | reverse complement strand
GCAGATATCATATTAACCATTTCAATCATAATATCTACATTTGGCATCTTCACATAACCTTTTTCATCCGCATCCGGGTGGCCTGGGTTATAAACCATCTTAAAATCTGATTTATCCTCAATAACTGCTGTGGCTTTAACTCCACCTTTGTTAAATCTATTTAGTTCATTATTAAGATAACTGCTAAACGGCAATTTTTTATCCTCTTGAAATACCACTACCTGCCTTCTATAAGGAGTACCATTAGCTGTTCTTGTAGTATTTGCATTTGCAATATTCTTTGAAATGATATCCATCCTAAGTGTTTCCGCTGTTAATGCTGAAGCACTTATATTAATTGAATCATAAAAACTCATAATTACCTCCTCCCTTCACCGATAGCTTGTTTGATGATACTCAACTCTTTTGATAATTGATTTGCTACAATATTGTAACTCATAGTATTCTTCGCCAGCTCCGCATTCTCAATATTTATATCCACATTATTACCGTCTCTTCTCATAGAAGTACTTTCATCTCTAAAAGCTAAAGGGGCAACTAGGTCTGCTCTGTCCTTACCAATAGGAATAAACTTAGGGCTCTTTATTAAGGTCCCAATTGAAAATTTGCTCTTTTCTTTATTTAAGTAATCGTCAAATTTAATGTCATATCTTTTATAACCCGGAGTATTTGCATTAGCAATATTTTTAGATAGAAGTTCATTTCTATTCCAAAAATAATCTAATGATTTTGATAAATTATTCACAGAATTATTAATCTTAGAAATCATGATAAATCATCACCTTTAATAAAATTTCTCTAAAAATATATTATTCGACATATGTTACATTTATCCTTTTAATTATACTATAATTAAGCTTATTTGCCTATTTTTCTGCATTTATCTTTTTTATTTTCTTTAATACACGTATTTAAAAAAAGAAAGTAAACCACTAAACTTTTACTTTCTTTCTAATATCTATTTAATTAATTGTTTTTATTTAATTAAATTTTTTTAATTCTTCCAATAACTTATCGTTTAATACTTTTATATGTGTTCCTTTCATACCTAAAGATCTGGATTCTACTATACCGGCACTTTCAAATTTTCTTAATGCGTTTACTATTACTGATCTGGTTATTCCCGCTCGATCTGCGACTTTACTTGCAATTAACAGCCCTTCATTTCCTCCTAATTCTTTAAAAATATGCTCCACAGCCTCCAGTTCAGAATACGATAAAGTTCCTATAGCCATTTGCACTACTGCCTTTTTCCTTGCTTCTTCTTCTATTTCTTCCTGTTTTGCACGTAAAATTTCCATTCCGACAACTGTAGCACAGTATTCTAATAAAACTAGATCTTCTTCTTCAAACTCCGTATCAAATTTCCCAATTATCATTGTACCAAGTCTCTCTCCACTTCCATGTACAGGCACAACAGTAGTATATTTATAATCCATTTCACATACTTTACTATTATCAACTACGCAATATTTATCATCTTTTTTAATATTTGCCTGAGTATCAATTATTGATAAAATATATTTATTGTATTCTTCATTAATTTTTTTATCTATTAATATCTCATTTTTTATTACATCACAATCCATTTTCTTACATAACCCAAAACCCAAAACTTTTCCTTTTTTACTGGTTATATACACATTAGCATTTAATACTTTACTAATAATATTGCATAATTCATCAAAAGGTACCGGCTGATAACCGGAGCTTTGCAATACTTTATTTACTTTTCTTACTCGTTCCAGCAATGTTTGGCACATGCTAATCCTCCTCTTTAAATAATATATTTGCTTATATCTTTATCTTTAATATCATTTATAAGCATTTTTTTTACATAATCACGATCAATCACAAAGCTTTTTTCTTTCCCTTCCGATGCATTAAACGATAATTCTTCAAAAAGCTTTTCCATAACAGTATATAACCGTCTGGCACCTATATCCTCCGATTCTTCGTTCATAAATACAGCAATTTCAGCAATTTCATTAATAGCGTCCTCTTTAAAATCAATATTTATACCTTCTGTTGACAGCAAAGCTTTGTACTGCTTAGTTAAAGCATTTTTAGGTTTTTGTAATATTTCAACAAAATTATCCTTTGTTAAGCTGTTTAATTCTACTCTTACAGGAAATCTTCCTTGTAATTCAGGTATTAGATCTGATACCTTAGCTATGTGGAATGCCCCTGCAGCAATGAATAACATATGATCCGTCTTAACAGGTCCATATTTAGTAAGAACTGTGCTGCCTTCTATGATAGGAAGAATATCCCTTTGTACACCTTCTCTTGAAACATCCGGACCGCTTGAATATCCTTTACCCGCAATTTTATCTATTTCATCAATAAAAACGATTCCTCTATTCTCTGCTCTTTTTACCGCTTCATCGACTACATTATCCATATCTATAAGTTTTTGCGCTTCTATTTGTGTAAATATTTTAATACCTTCTTTGATTGCAACCTTCCTTTTCTTGGTCTTTTTGGGAAATATATTGCCAAACATATCTTGGAAATTAATGCTCATTTGCTCAAATCCTAAACCTGAAAGCATATCAATAGTTGATAAGGAATTGTCTTCAACTTCAATCTCAATAATTTCTTCGTCCAATTCCCCTGCCTTTAATTTTTCTTTTACAAAAAATCTGTTTGATTTTATATTTTCGTTTTCTTTAGCGCTATCCTCAGAACTTTCTTCTTTATCATCATAATTAAATAATGTTTCAAAAGGATTCCTGAATTTTGATAGTTTTCCCGGTAGTGGAATAAGTATTTCTGTGATTCTATCTAAAGCGATATCATGAGCCGTATCTTTAACATCTTCTATTTTCTCTGTCTTAACCATTCTTATGGACACTTCAATAATATCTCTTACAATGGAATCCACATCTCTCCCAACATATCCAACTTCCGTAAATTTTGTAGCTTCGACCTTTACAAATGGAGCATTTACTAATTTAGCCAGTCTTCTGGCTATTTCCGTTTTTCCTACTCCTGTAGGACCAATCATTAGAATATTTTTAGGAGTGACTTCTTCCCTTATGTCATCAGGAAGTAAATTTCTTCTATACCTATTTCTTAAAGCTACAGCTACTGATTTTTTCGCACTCTCTTGGCCTATTATATACTTATTTAGTTCATTTATTATTTGAATTGGAGTTAATTCAACCATAATAACCTCCTAAATCTCTTCTACTATAATATTATTATTTGTATAAACACAAATAGAAGCAGCTATTTTAAGAGCTTCTTCTACTATTTCTTTCGGATTCAGTTTTGTATTATAATATAAAGCTTTTGCCGCAGCTATGGCATAGTTGCCTCCTGAACCCACTGCTACAACTCCTTCATCCGGTTCAATCACTTCTCCGCTGCCGGATACAATCAAAATAGTTTCATTATCAAGTGCGATAAGCATAGCTTCCAAATTTTTAAGAATTTTATCTCTTCTCCATTCTTTTGCTAATTCTACTGCCGCCCTTTTTAGATTTCCGCTATATTGTTCAAGTTTTTCTTCAAATCTTTCAGATAGTGTAAATGCATCTGCAACCGAACCTGCAAATCCTACTAAAACTTTACCATTATGTAATTTTCTGATTTTTCTGGCAGTCGATTTTATTATTGTATTCTGACCTAATGTTACTTGTCCGTCCCCAGCTATTGCACTTTTGCCATCCTTAATAACAGCTACTATAGTTGTGCCGATAAACATTTAACAATTCCTCCAATACCTTAGCATTTGAAAATTCAAAATAATCTAACATCTTTACAATGAAATCGTAACATAATGACAATTCATATTCAACTATATACAATATTTCTTAAAAACTCTTTTAAATCATTAATAGCATTGTTTGAATAATACATATTTTTTTCTTGTTTTGACTTAAATCTTTTAGTTAATGGTTCGAATAAACCAAAATTAATATTCATTGGCTGAAAATTTTTTATGCTTCTATCAGTAATATACATACTTAAACTCCCGTGTGCTGTTGTTCTAGGGAAAACAATAGGAGATATTCCTTTAACCAAACGGGCAGCATTCAAACCGGCGATTAAACCGGAAGCAGTTGATTCGACGTAACCTTCCACACCCGTTATTTGCCCGGCAAAAAACAGTTTTTTATTATTAATCGTTTGAAAAGTTGGTTCTAATACTTTAGGTGAGTTTATAAAAGTATTTTTATGCATAACACCAAATCTAACAAACTCGGCATTTTCCAATCCCGGTATCAAAGAAAAAACTCTTTTTTGGTCATCCCATTTAATATTAGTTTGAAATCCTACCATATTGTATAAAGTTCCTTCTTGGTTATCCTGTCTTAATTGTACAACAGCATAAGGTTCCTCATTATCTTTCGGATCAATGATTCCTTTAGGCTTTAGTGGCCCAAAAAGCAATGTTTTCTCACCTCTAGCTGCCATCACTTCAATAGGCATACAACCCTCAAAAACAATTTCCTTTTCAAATGTTTTTAGTGGTACTCTTTCAGCTTTTAAAAGCTCATTATAAAAAGTAATATACTGCTCTTTTTCAAAGGGACAGTTTATATAGTCACTTTTCCCCTTTCCATACCTTGAGGCTTTGAAAGCAATGCTCATATCTATGGATTCGTATGTTACGATTGGAGATGCCGCATCGTAAAAATATAGATATTCTTCTCCTAAGTATTCTTTTATATTTTTTGAAAAATTATCAGAAGTTAAGGGACCTGTCGCAATAATAACATATTCATTCTCCGGTATTTCAGTTATTTCCTCTTCTATTATTTCTATATTTTCATTAGCTTTAATAATAGAAGTTATTTCCTTAGAGAACTCAATTCTATCAACAGCAAGTGCTCCACCGGCAGGTAAAGCATTATTATCAGCGCATTTAATAATTAAAGAATCCAATATTCTCATTTCTTCTTTTAACAAACCAACAGCATTCTCAAGATTATTTGATCTTAAGGAATTGCTGCAAACTAATTCAGCAAAATAACCGGTGTGATGTGCAGGAGTCATTTTATAGGGCCTCATTTCATACAACTGCACTTTAATACCCAATCTTGCTAGCTGCCAAGCAGCTTCACACCCGGCTAACCCGGCACCGATAACCTTAACTGTTTTCAAAGTCTTCACACCTTTTAATTTTTTTCTTTTCTTTCATAATCGCATTTTTCATTAATACATTTATAAGTTAAATTCTTTCCTTTCCCTTTTTTTACAAGAATATCTCCGCATTTTGGACAACTTTCTTTAGTTGGCTCATCCCAAGTTACAAATTCACATTTAGGGTAATTGCTGCAGCCGTAAAATAATCTCCTTTTCTTTGTTTTTCTAACTACTAAATCGCCTTTGCATATTGGGCATTTTATACCTATAGTTTTTAATATAGGCTTAGTATTTTTACAATCGGGGAAACCCGGACATGCAAGAAACTTCCCAAACCTCCCCATTTTTATTACCATATTTCTACCACATAACTCGCAAATCTCGTCACTCACTTCATCTTCAATCTTTATTTTACCAATAGATTCCTCAGCTTTTTTTAATACAGCTTCAAAAGGAGGATAAAATCTTTTAATTAAATCTATCCATTCTTTTTCCCCCTCAGCAACATCGTCCAATTCTTTTTCCATACCGGCAGTAAATTCTACATTGATTATATCTTTAAAGTATTCTACAAGAAGATCCGTTACTGTTATACCAAGTTCTGTTGGTACAAGAAACTTTTTTTCTTTTATAATATATCCTCTTGCTAATATAGTTGAAATTGTAGGAGCATAAGTACTTGGCCTTCCTATGCCTTTTTCTTCTAATATTTTTACTAAAGTTGCTTCCGTGTATCTTAGAGGCGGTTCTGTAAAGTGCTGAGATGGAATTAGTTTTTTTAGTTTCAATATTTCACCTTCGTCTATATCCGGTAAAACCACACTATCTTCTTTTTCATCTTTGCCTTCTTTATAAATTTTTAGAAAACCGTGAAATTTTAAACTGTTCCCTGTTGCTTTAAAAACATATTCACCTGCACTGATATCAATATTTACCGTATCATACAAAGCAGGTTGCATTTGACTGGCAATAAATCTTTCCCATATTAATTTATACAATCTAAATTGATCCTTGGAAAGTGAATCTATGATATTATTAGGCGTCCTGACTGCTGAAGTTGGTCTTATAGCCTCATGAGCATCTTGAATTTTATTACTTGATTTGGGCTTAACATAGCTTCTCCTATAGTATTCCTCTCCGAATTCGTTAACAATAAGCTTTTTAGCTTCATTTTTAGCTTCTTCAGATATTCTAATAGAATCAGTTCTTATATAGCTTACTAAGCCTACATCACCTTCACCTTTAATACTCAAGCCTTCATACAGCTGCTGAGCTATTACCATGGTTTTTTTTGTAGAAAAGCCTAGCTTTTTATAAGCATCAATTTGCAGACTGCTAGTAGTAAAAGGTAAAGGTGCATTCTTCTTTTTTTCTCCTCTTTTTACTTTTCTTACTATATATTCTTTATCTTCCAGGTCCTGAAGAATTTCTTGCATTTCGGCTTCACTGTTTATTTCAGCTTTTTTATTATTTTTTCCATAGAATTTCGCATCTAATAATTTGTTGCTCTTAAATTGAAAAAGTTTCGCTAAAAGATTCCAATACTCTTTTGGTACAAAGGACTTTATTTCTTTCTCCCTATCACATATCAGTTTAACTGCCACGGACTGCACTCTCCCGGCACTTAATCCTTTCTTAATTTTTTTCCATAGTAAAGGACTTATTTTATAACCGACCAATCTATCAAGTACTCTCCTTGCCTGTTGCGCATCTACTAAATCCATATTGATTTCTCTAGGATTTTTTATAGCATTTTGTACTGCAGTTTTCGTTATTTCATTAAATTCTACTCTATAAACATCTTCACTTTTCATGTTTAAAGCTTTAGATAAATGCCACGATATGGCCTCGCCTTCCCTGTCAGGGTCAGTGGCCAAAAAGATTTTTTCACTGTTCTTTGCTTCTTTCTTCAATTTTTCTAAAACTTGTCCTTTCCCACGAATTGTAATATATTTAGGCTCAAAATTGTTCTCCGTATCAATACCAAGTTGACTTTTTGGTAAATCTCTAATATGCCCCATAGTAGCTTCTACTTTATATTTAGAACTTAAAAATTTCTTTATTGTTTTAACCTTAGTGGGTGATTCTACTATTATTAAAGATGTTTTCATTACTCTCACCTCTTCTTTTAAAGTATATTTTAAATTTTATCTATCGTTATTTATAAATATAATAAATACAAAGATTATGGTTAACGCTTTATAAACTATAGAAAACGCCATCCATTTGTTTTACAATGCCTTGTATTTCCAACAAAGTTATAGAAGACAAAATTTTAGAAGACTCTACTGATGGTAACTCATCAATTATTTTATCTAATGTCATACCGGTGTCACTTAACAAATCAAGTATTTTAATCTCTGTTTCATCAATTATTACCCTCTTTTTATTTGTAACGATTTCTCCAAAACCATAGTACTCTTCTAATATATCTGAAATTGAATCCGTAAGCTTAGCTCCGTTTTTTATCAATTCATTTGTACCTTTACTATTAGGAGAGTTTATATTCCCCGGTATTGCAAATACATCCCTTCCCTGTTCCAATGCAAAATCTGCAGTTATAAGGGAACCACTTCTTTTATTTGCTTCTACTATTAAAACTCCTTTAGATAAGCCGCTTATTATCCTATTTCTTGCAGGAAAATTCTGTGGCAATGCATTATAACCTAATGGATATTCAGATATAATTGCCCCATTTTTTATTATTTCTTTGGCTAAATTCAATCCGCTTCTAGGATAAACATAATTCAAACCGCAGCCAAAAACAGCTATTGTTCTTCCCCCGGCTTTTAATGCTCCTTTGTGTGCCGATGAATCAATTCCCAACGCCATACCGCTAACAACTGTAAATCCTGCCTCAACTAATTCTTTTCCAAATTGAAAAGCTGTTTTCAAACCGTATTCTGTTGCTTTTCTTGAACCAACAATAGCAAAAGAATTAAAATCTTCTTCAACTATTTCTCCTTTTATATACAATACCGGCGGCGGATCATAAATATTTTTCAAATTATCAGGGTAATCGGGGTCGTGTACAGTATAAACCAATATATTGCTACTTTTTAATTTGCTTATATAATTATCTATTTTAGTTATATCTCGTTTTGCTATTATTAAATCTATTGTATCATTATTGATTATATTTGATTCTTCCAATTCTTTTTTACTACATTTAAAAACCTTCTCGGCATTACCAAAGTACTCCACTAATTGATGATATTTTCTGGAACCGATTGTTGGAAGTCCGGAAAGCCAAATGCAATACTTCTTATCCTTCATATCGATACCTCTTTTTCTTTTATATGTAAAAAAGCTTACTTATGAAATAATATCACATATATTATAATAATGTAATAAAAACAAATGTCAAAATTTTTATAAAAAAAAATTTTTTTAGAAGGTAAAATCATTTTTCTAGGGAATATATATATTTATTACTGACATTAGGAGCGTTTTAATGATATACAAAGTACATTCTTGTTCAATCTACGGAATAAACGGTTATATTGTAAATGTAGAAATTGACCTATCAAATGGATTACCCGGCTTTGACATTGTCGGATTACCTGATGCCACTATAAAAGAGTCTAAAGAAAGAGTAAGAGCGGCAATTAAAAACTCAAGTTTTCAATTCCCTACAAAGCGTATAACAATCAACCTTGCACCTGCAGATATAAAAAAAGAAGGTTCTGTTTTTGATTTAGCTATAGCTGCAGGTATACTAGGTGCTAATATGTTTTTTCCTGATGATAATATAAATAAAACAATATTTTTGGGAGAACTTTCACTGGATGGGAGCGTAAAAAGTATCAAAGGAATCCTACCAATGTGCATAGAAGCCAAAAAAAATGGTTTTGAACGAGTCATCATATCAAGAGAAAATTCAAAAGAAGCAGCTTTAGTTAAAGGGCTATCTGTTTTTCCGGTTAAAGATTTAACCGAAATGGTAGATTTTTTAAATGATATAGAAATAATTGAACCTGCAACCAGCGATATGAGCAATCTTTTGCTAAATCCCATTGAAGATTTTGATTTTAAAGATGTCAAAGGTCAGCATACAGTTAAAAGGGCTTTGGAGATAGCAGCGGCCGGGTCCCATAACATCCTGATGATCGGTCCACCCGGTTCAGGTAAAACTATGTTAGCAAGAAGAGTTCCTACCATACTCCCGGACATGACTTTTGAAGAAAGCCTTGAAGTTACGAAAATATATAGTGTAGCAGGTTTATTAAAAGAAGATGAAAACCTAATTACCAGAAGACCATTTAGAGCACCTCATCATACTATTTCGGCCGCTTCCCTTACAGGCGGTGGGAGAATCCCAAGACCCGGCGAAGTTTCTCTATCTCACCACGGTGTTTTGTTCCTTGATGAGATGCCGGAATTTCCAAAACATGTATTGGAAGTTTTAAGACAACCTCTGGAGGATGAATGTGTAACTATATCTAGAGTTAACGGAACAGTTACATTTCCCGCAAAGTTTATGATGATTTCTTCAATAAATCCTTGCCCATGCGGATTCTTTGGTGATGAAAGCGGCAGATGCAACTGTACTGCTTCTCAGATTAAAAACTATATGGGAAAAATATCCGGGCCTTTAATGGACAGGATAGACTTACAAGTAGAAGTAAAAGCATTAAAATTTCATGATTTAGACGAAACATCAAAATCAGAAAGTTCTGAATCTATTAGAAAACGCATTAACATTGCCAGACAAATACAATTGGAAAGATATAATAATCAAGGAATTTTTTCAAATTCCCAGCTTAAACCAAAACACATGAGTAAATATTGCAAAATCGGTAAAACTGAAAAAAACTTACTTAAAGAAGCCTTTGACAAATTTAATCTAAGTGCAAGAGCATATAATAGAATTTTAAAAGTAGCCAGAACAATTGCAGATTTAGAAAGCTGTGAAAGCATAAAAATTCATCATATAGCTGAAGCAATACAGCATAGAACCTTAGATAAAAAATATTATTTTTAATAACTATTTTAGTTTTCTAATGTATAACAATATCGGTGGGCAGTTTATCCAATTTATAAAATCCATCATTAGAACAGCATATTTTTTATAATCAAGCTGTTTAGCATATTTCAGTACGGCATCTTTTTCTACAAATCCGCTATCCCCACCATAATAGACGACTATTGTAATTATCCCTCCAATTTTTAATAGCTTCAATGAGGTTTTTAATGCAGTGATCGTATTGCCGGGTTTAGTTGCTATTTTATGATCTCCCCCCGGTAAATATCCCAAATTAAACATAACTGCGCTGATTTCATTAATCACATACTTGTCCATATACTGATGTCCGCTTTTTATTAGCTCTACACGATGCTCCAGTTCGTTTTCATTTAGTATTTTTCTTGTTCTTTCTATAGCATTATCTTGAATATCAAATGCATATACTATACCCGTATTACCTACGAGTTTTGCCATTAATAAAGTATCATTTCCATTTCCTGCTGTGGCATCAACAGCTGTATCTCCTTCTTTTAAATGCTTTGAAATTATCTCATGGGATATACTTAATGCATTTTTCATAATAAATCCCCTTAAAACTTAATACCCTAAACTACCATTATATTCAAAGGCATTTTGTATTAAGTTTATACTATTAATCCTATCATCCGTTTCTATCAAAATTTCCACTATATCAAATCGACTCATCCATTGTGTTAAATTATTCCTATTAATATAATGCAAGGCAGTCTTAACTATTTTAATTTGCTTATTATAATTAACTGCTTCACAAGGTCTTCCATACTGATTAGAACTTCTGGTTTTAACTTCAATAAATGATAAAGTATCACCATCTGCAGCGATAATATCAATTTCTCCTATTTTGCATCTGTAATTTTTTGCTAAAATCTTATAACCTTTATTCTCTAAAAACTCTATTGCGAGATTTTCTCCATAAATACCTAAAGATTTATTTTTATGCATTGAACTCTCCCCTTTTTTTATCTATATGACATACGAATACTAATATCTCTGCAACTATCTCATATAATTCAGTAGGAATTTCCGATCCCAATTTTAGATTCAAAAGAGTTTCAACTAATGAATCATCTTTAAAAAAAGGAATGTTATTCTTTTTTGCTGTATTGATTATTTTTTCAGCAATAACTCCCTTACCCATAGCTGTTATTTTGGGAACAGAATCGCCTTTTTCATATCTTATTGCAGCTGCCTTTTTAATCTTATCTTTTTTATTCATAGTTATAACCTCACATCAATACCTTGTCTATACGACCTATCTTTATTTAAATTATTCTCAAAAGAAATGGGATTTACTTTCTTATCCTTTTTTTCAGTAACTGATATAACAGTACCATAACCCTTGCTTTCCAATAGATGAACTAAAGTTTCAGAATAGCTATTAAAGAGGCTTGATATTATTTTATTTTCTGTTTTAAAAACGATATTAATTAACTTATTAGATATATGTATTAAGCTTTCAATATGGCCTAAGTACTCTAAATCTAAAGATATTAATATACTGGCATCAGATAGGTCTACTTTTTTACCTCTTTTACCTCTTTTATAAATATAAATATCAGCAGAAGCTTTAAAATCATTAACAAGTATAGGTATATTATAATAATTAAAATGTTCATTAATCGATTTTATTAATAATAATGTGCTTTTCAAATTATGTATATTATCTTTTAATCCGAAATTTGTTATGTGATTTTTTTCAATAGTTTCCTCCAGTTTTTTTACAGACTTTATCAGTTTAGCTATTTGATTGCTATAAGTATTTTTATCTAATTTATCAATTTCCAAAAACACTCTTAATAATTCTTTTGATTGACTAATTAATTCCTTATAATTAGTACCATCTATGGTATCAATTATTTCGGTGAGGTAATCAGCTAGCCCTCTACCGTCCGATATCAAATGATTTAAAACAAATATGTTTTGTGGTGTTACTTCCAGATCTTTAGAAAGCAGATAGGAAACTATCTCTTTATTAATGGTCTCTATAGATTCAATTGTTTTGTTTCCTTGAAAAATTAAATTCTTTAAACCATTTGCCGCATCTTCTTCTAAATCAAATATCTCTGCAATCCTAGTTAAAAGTAAGCCATAATCTTCTGGTTTTAAATGTTGAATGTCATCCTCGCTCAAGAAACTACTTATATAATCATAATAATTAGTTTGCTCACTCATTAAAGGCATTTTGTTTAAAATATCAATAGGTAATTCTAAAAAGCTTTCTTCGGATATCAATAGATTTGATAAAATCTCATTTTTATTCGACTTTATCAATTCAGACGCTTTTAATAAATAATCAAAATATTCTATTTTATCTTTATTTATGGGTTGTAAAAATTTTAAAAGACTTTGCAATATATCTTTGCTTGCATTACTTTTCCCAATACTTAGCTCTTGAATCATTAAATTAACGTTTTTTTCCACCTTATTATCAAAATCATCAGTATTCAAAATTTTAGCATAAATATTATCATCGGTTATTTTATTTATTATAATAGAAATGACTTTTTCTTCAATTAAATTTTCATCAGGAAGAAATAATGCTGATAGCAATTGATCTCCCGAAGTCCTCAAAGTTATCAAACCATTTTCATTATTTACAACTCTGCCTTTAACAATATCTCCAACCTTTAAATTTCTTACATTTACTTCATTGAAACTAGGCTGATTCATTCTATCAAGAGAATTAATCTTCATTTTATCACCATCTAAATGTTTTTTAAAAAAGTCTTCCTGTGTATAGGTAGGATACCATATTTTCTTATATTTTCAAAATGTTGTTTAGTCCCATAACCCTTATGTTTGGAAAAACCATATCCCGGGTAAATATTATCATATTTCGCAATAAGGCTATCTCTTTTTACCTTTGCAATAATGGAAGCAGCAGCAATTGAGAAGCATAGAGAATCTCCCTTTATAATCGCTTTTTGCGAAATTTCTATGTCTATTAGTGTTTCTGCATCTATTAATAAAAAATCGGGTTTTAATGAAAGATTTTCAACAGCTTTTTTCATAGCTAAGTGAGTTGCATTACGTATATTTATGGAATCAATTATCAACTCATCCACAATACCTATGCCAATAGATAATGCACTATTCATTATTTCATTATAAAAAAAGTCTCTTTTCTTTTCGGATAATTTTTTTGAATCTTTTATACCTGATATTTCATCTTCCCTATCAAGTATTACAGCTGCCGCAACAACAGGACCCGCTAGCGGACCTCTTCCTGCTTCATCTATACCTGCTATACTTTTATATCCTCTTTGTAATAATACGTCTTCATATTCCCAAGTCGGTTCAGAATAAGTTTTCTCTGTTTTATTTGATTGTTTTTCCATTTTTATTACCTACCTTTATATTTCGGTCTTTCAAGGGATATTCTGCCTAGTTTTCCTGTTCTAAAGTCTTCCATAATTAGTGCAGAAACTCTATTTATATCAATTTCCCCGCCCGCCAATAGACACCCTCTTTTTTTACCTATATATTGCAACAAACCTTCAACGGATTCGATTTTATGAAAATTATATCTTCTATTAAGTTTTTCGGGAAACTCTTGCAAACCTTTTAATAAAAATCTTTTTGATAATTCATTTACGTCCATTATTTCATCCTTTATAGCTCCTGTAAAAGCTAAGTTCTGTGCAATTATTTCATCATCAAATTTAGGCCATAATATCCCGGGCGTATCTAAGAGTTCAAAGTCTTTACTTATTTTTATCCACTGCTTTGTTTTTGTTATGCCGGGAATTCCCCCGGTTTTAGCTATGCTTCTATTTACCACTTTATTTATAAAGGATGATTTACCTACATTAGGAATACCTATGATAACCGTTCTTATAGTCTTATGTATTATACCTTTACTTTTTTTCTTTGAAATATCATCTTTCATCATTTTTCTACATTCTATCAGAACATCTTTGATTCCCTTACCTTTTAAAGAATCAACAAAAATAGCTGTTATACCCTCACTATAAAAGTAGTCCTTCCATTGCTCATTGACATTTTCATCGGCCAGATCACTTTTATTAAGCACTATCATACTTTTTTTATTACCTACGATAGTATTAATCTCAGGATTTCTACTGCTTATCGGTATTCTCGCATCAAGCATTTCAATTATAATATCAACTAATTTTAATTCTTTAGCGATTGTTTTTTGAGCTTTAACCATATGACCCGGATACCACTGTATATTCACAAAATTCACTCTCCTGAAAACAGTTTAAAAAAAGGGCCTATGCCAGCCCTTTAAATTACATTGTACTCTTAATTTTTGCAGCCTTTCCGACTCTTTTTCTCATATAGTTCAGCTTTGCTCTTCTAACTTTTCCTCTTCTAATAATTTCAATCCTATCCACTCTTGGAGAATGAACAGGAAAGGTTCTTTCCACGCCAACTCCGTAAGCTACCCTTCTAACAGTGAAAGTTTTCGAAAGACCCCCGCCTTGTATTTTTAAAACATAGCCTTCAAAGGCTTGTAATCTTTCCCTCGCACCTTCCACAACTTTTACATATACTTTAACTGTATCCCCAACTCTAATATCAGGCACATCTTTCTTTAGCTGTTCATTTTCAATCATAGTTATCAAATCCACAGTTGACCCTCCTTCCTCGCAGACATTCATACCATTAGCTTTGATAGCGGAATGCCTTTAATAACATGGCAATTATACCATAGCAGTTATTATACTGCAAATCATTATTGCTTCTCAATTTCTTTAATAATTTCTTTTAGAACTTCTTTGTCATTCTCATCTAATGATGCACTATTTAGTAAATCAGGTCTTTTCATATAAGTCCTTTTAATAGATTGATATTTTCTCCACTTTTCTATGTTTTTATGATGCCCGGAAAGCAGTATATCCGGTACTTTAAAACCCATAAAATCGGCAGGTCTGGTATATTGAGGATATTCTAATAATCCACTGCTAAAAGTCTCTATACTATAAGATTCTTCTTCTTTTAATACTCCGGGTATTAATCTAGACACCGAATCTACAACCGCCATTGCTGCTATTTCCCCGCCTGTCAAAATATAATCCCCAATAGTTATTTCTTCGTCAACAAGTTCTTCCAAAACTCTTTCATCTATTCCTTCATAATGACCGCAAATAATTGCAATGTTTCTATGTTTGAGTAAACCTTGTGCCTTTTTTTGATTAAAAACTATACCTTGCGGACTCATTAAGATAACATGGGGTCTTTCTCCAATATCTTCAACTACATGATTCAATGTAGAAAAAATAGGACCGCATTGCATAACCATTCCGAGACCGCCTCCATAAGGGTAATCGTCAACGCGTTTGTGTCTATCATCGGAGAAATCTCGTATATTATGCAAAGCAATCTTTACTAGCCTTTTATCTATAGCCCTTTTTATTATACTTTCTCCAAAAACATTCTCGAACATAGATGGAAACAACGTAAGAATATCAAACCTCATTTACATCAAACCTTCCGGTAATTCCACTATTAATCTGCTGTTTTCTATATCAATTTTTTTAAAAATATTTTTTAATGCAGGTATTAGCACTTCATTTTCATCATTTTTTACAATATATACATCGTTACTTCCGGTTTTTATAACATCTTTAATCTTTCCCAAATAAAGACCTTCTACAGTAAATACTTCAGCATCTATCAAGTCACATATAAAATACGAATCGGAAGGTAATTTTACCGCATCTTCTCTGCTTACTTTTATATATTTACCACTAAATTCTCCTGCAGATTCTACGCTATCTATTCCCTTTAATTTAACTATCACTAAATTTTTTAAGTATTTAACATAATCTACTTTAAATTTACTTATTTCATTTTTCATCTCAATAAATACATCATCAAGATTATCAAATCTTTTAGTATTATCAGTTAACGGATAAACTTTCAGTTCACCTTTTATTCCATATACACCGATTATTTGCCCTACACTAATATACTTAATCATAAAACCACCTATTATCTTCTAACTTAGGAACTAAAAATCAAATGCTATCACAATATTTCTATAATCACCTTTTTATTGACTTTCACAGCAGCTGATTTTACTACAGTTCTTATAGCTTTAGCTATTCTGCCTTGTTTTCCTATTACTTTGCCCATATCCTCAGAAGCTACACTTAATTCATAAATAATAGATTTATCGCCTTCTACCTCTTTGACATTAACTTCTTCAGGCTTATCTACAAGAGCTTTTGCAATTACTTCTATTAATTCTTTCAAAATAAACACCCCTATCAGAATACTATTCAATGATTCCTACCTTTTTAAACAAGGATTTAACGGTATCTGAAGGTCTAGCTCCATCTTCCAGCCATTTTTTTGCTTTTGCTTCATCAATTTTTATTTCAATAGGTTCTCTTATGGGATTATAGTATCCTATCTCTTCGATAAATTTGCCATCTCTAGGTGATCTGGAATCTGCAACTACTAATCGGTAAAAAGGAGCCTTCTTTGCACCCATTCTTCTTAATCTAATTCTAACTGCCACTTTCTCACCTCCTAATCTAATTTATATAATATTAATCAACTAAAGAAAGGTAATCTTTTTTTACCCTTTTTAAAGTCTTTACCCATATCAGAAAACTGCTTAAACATTTTTTTAGTTTGCTCAAAATTTTTAATTATTCTATTCACTTCTTGAATACTGCTACCACTACCTATTGCAATTCTTCTTCTCCTGCTGCCATTTAAAATTGTCGGGTCCTGTCTTTCTTTTTTTGTCATTGAATTTATTATAGCTTCAATCTTTACCAATTCTTTATCATCTACTTCTAGATTTTTAAGCTTCCCGGTTTTAATTCCCGGAATCATATCAACTAATTGACTAAGGGGACCCATATTTTTCATTTGCTGAAGCTGATCTAAAAAATCTTCAAAAGTAAATTGTTGGCTTCTTATTTTTCTTTCAAGTTCCATCGCTTTTTTTTCATCTATTGTTGATTGAGCCTTCTCTATTAGACTTAGCATATCTCCCATACCAAGAATTCTGGAAGCCATCCTATCAGGATAAAAAGGTTCTATATCGGCAAGTTTTTCTCCTATGCCGGAAAATTTAATAGGCTTACCGGTTACAGCTTTAATAGATAAAGCAGCCCCACCTCTAGTGTCCCCATCAAGTTTTGTCAAGACAACACCACCAATGCCCAATTTGTTATTAAAGCTATCGGACACATTTACTGCATCTTGTCCCGTCATGGAATCTACAACAAGAAGTATCTCCTCCGGTTTAATGCTTTCCTTTAATTGTAATAATTCTTCCATCAACTCTTCGTTAATATGAAGTCTTCCTGCAGTATCTATTATTATCAAATCATTGCCATTTTTAGTAGCATGTTCAAAAGCAGCTTTACTTATATCCACTGGACTAAGCTTATCACCAAGGGAGAATACATCGACTCCCGCTTGTTCACCTACTACTTGCAATTGTTTAATAGCCGCGGGCCTATATATATCGCAAGCAACTAATAAAGGCCTTTTACCTTGTTTTTTAAAGTGCAACCCTAGTTTACCGCAGGTTGTAGTCTTCCCGGAGCCCTGCAGACCCACCATCATAATAACGGTAGGAGGCTTTGAAGAAAACTCTATTTTACTTTGTGTTGAACCCATCAGTTTTGTTAATTCATCATTTACAATTTTAATTACACTTTGACCGGGGGTTAGGCTTTCTAATACTTCAAGCCCGATTGCCCTTTCTGTAACTCTATTTATAAACTCTTTAACGACTTTAAAATTTACATCAGCTTCTAATAAAGCAATTCTGACTTCTCTCATTGCTTCTTTTACATCTTTCTCATTAAGCTTTCCTCTTCCCCTAAGCTTTTTAAAAGTTTCTTGAAGTTTACCGGCTAAACTCTCAAAAACCATTTAAATACCTCCAATATAATTACATAATCTTTTTAATAATATTTTTTATTTCAATTAATTTTTTTCTAATTTCTTTAACATCATCGATATTACTATTTAGGATTTTTTCCAACTTTGAATTTACCTCAACTATGAGCATATTATGTTTACTAAATCTTTCTACCAATTTAAGCTTTTTTTCATATCTATCTAAGGCATTTTCAGCTCTTTTTAGGGTATCATAAACACCCTGCCTGCTTATACCGGTGTTTTCAGAAATCTCACTAAGCGTAAGATCATGATTATAGTATAAATCTATAATACTATTTTGTTTATCTGTAAGTAATTCGCCATAAAAATCATAAAGCAATGATTTATAAACAATACTGTTTTCCATGAGCACACCCCAAATAATATATTACTTAAATAATAAATCAATGCATTAAAACGAAATAAATTTAATAGGACTATTAAATAATCAACATGAAACTACCACTTCCATTGAAATCGCAATTCCTTGCATCACCTGTTTAGTATAGAAAGTAAAACTTCCTTGTCAAATAAAAAATACCTTTGTAAAGGTAATAACCCTTACATTGGTATTCTATATTATAAGATTTCAGAAGTCAATATTTATTTAAGTTTTTATTCAATAAACAATGCATTCACAAAATCTTTTGGTTCAAAATCTTGCAAGTCATCAATATTCTCCCCAACGCCGATTAATTTTACAGGTAAATTAAGTTCTTCTTTTATAGCTATAACTATGCCTCCTTTAGCAGTTCCGTCCAATTTTGTTAACACAATACCATTAATATCAGCTATTTCTTTAAAAGCCCTTGCTTGCGCTATCGAATTTTGACCGGTAGTTGCATCTAAAACAAGAAGAATTTCCTGGAATGCTTCAGGATACTCCCTATTAATTACTTTAAATATTTTCTTTAGCTCTTCCATTAGGTTCTTTTTATTATGAAGTCTTCCTGCAGTATCACAAATTACTACATCGGCTTTTTTGGATTTCGCAGATTGAATAGCATCATAAATAACTGCAGCAGGATCGCCGCCTTCCTGATGTTTAATTAAATCAACATTTATTCGCCTACTCCATACCTCTAATTGTTCAATAGCTGCTGCTCTAAAGGTATCTGCTGCCACGACAATTACCTTTTTCCCTTGTTCTTTATATTTGTAAGCTATTTTCCCGATTGATGTAGTCTTCCCTACCCCATTGACTCCTATCATAACAATAATTTTCGGAAAACTGTTTTCCAATGTATTTACTTTTTCTCCTATAATACTTATGATTTCTTCCTTTAAAATTTCAGTAATTTTAGATAAATCGGTTATATTCTCTTTTTTAACTCTATCCTTTATTTTTTCTATAATTTGAATAGAAGTTTCAACACCTATATCTGAAGTTATAAGTATTTCCTCTAATTCATCGATCATTTCATCGTCTAAAGCCTTAAAACTTCCAAAAATACTATTGATCTTCTTACTTAAATCTTCTCTAGTCTTTGATAATCCATGCTTTAATTTCTGATAAATCGATTGTTTTTTATCTTTATTATAACTATCACAACTATTTTCAGTCTCTTTACAAAATTTATCCATCTTTTAAATCTCCATTTCTAACTTACTTTATCTTCTAGCTGAACTGATAATAAAACTGATGTCCCTGTATCTTGCATGCTTACTCCATATAAGCAATCTGCCATTTCCATGCTTCCTTTTCTATGTGTTATAATAATGAATTGTAGATTCTTAGACAGCTCCTTTAAAAAATTTGCATACCTGACAACATTTGCATCATCAAGCGCCGAATCAATCTCATCCAATACACAAAATGGAACCGGCTTCATTATAAGTATGCCGAACAGTAAAGCAATCGCTGTAAGCGCTCTTTCTCCACCGGACATAAGCATTAAATTTTGAGGCTTTTTATTAGGTGGTCTTACAATTATATCTATAGGTGATTCCAATATGTTTTCTTTATCCTCTAAAACAACTTGAGCTGAACCACCTCCGAATAATTTAACAAAAACTTTATTGAAATTTTCGTTGATACGGCTAAACTCGCTTAAAAATTGATTTCTCATATAATTTGTTACTTCCTCTATAACTGCTATTAAAGACTCTTTTGCTTCTTTCAAATCATTAAGCTGACTATTTAAAAAAGTATACCTTTTATTCAATCTTTCATATTCCTCCACAGCATTTACATTGACAGTACCTAAATCCTTAATTTTCTCCTTCAGTTCTTCAATTCTTTTTACAGACTTATTTATGTTAAATTTTTCAATTCTATACGAAGCTGCTTGGTTATAATTCAATTCATATGATTCTAATAATTTCATTTCCAAACTTTCTATTTCCATTTCATTTTTTGCTTTTTGCAAATCATTTTTATATAAACTATTTTGTAATTCTGATATATCTATCTGGCATTGTTTTATCCGGTTTTCAATAGATTCTGATGTTTTTTGATGTTGAATTGATATCTTTTTTAAATTTTCCAATTCATTTTGTTTTGTAGTTAGTTGTATTTCCATATTTTCCATTATATTATTTATATCATTCTCTTTGTCCTTAATGTAGTTAAGATTATTTTTCCCATCATTAATAAGCAAAACATTTTTATTTATCTTATTATTAATATTTGCTTCATTTGTTATTAAATTAGCAAGAGTTCCTTCTACACTATTTTTTTGTTGTTTAAGCTCTGCTTCTTTTACTTTTATATCGGTTAATTTTTTAATAAAAACATCTCTTTCATATTTAGTAGTTTTAAAACTCTCTTCCAAAACAGAAATTTCCTCTAGTAGTATTTCATTTTCTCTTGCCATCTCTTGTAATTTGCTTTTATCTGTTTCAATTGCTAAATTGTATTCTTCTCTATCTTTTACTAAGTCTGCCACGTCTTTTTCATTGATTTCCAGCTTTGATTGTATCAATTCTATATCGTTATTAATATAAATCAATTTATTGTTAATACTTGAATGCTCTATTTTCAAATTATGTTGATTCTCATTTAATTTTAAAATTTTATTATCTAATTCTAAATACTCTTCTTTTTGCAAGCTTAAACTATTATTTAAATCATCTAATTCCTTCAATACTGATTTATATTCATTTCTTAATTGTAATATTTGGTTCTTTCTGCTTAAAATTGTATTTGTTGCCGCAAGTTTGCTACCACCGGTAATAGCTCCCCCTACACTAAATATTTCCCCTTCCAAAGTTACTATTTTTATCTCATATTTTGAAGCCTTTCCAAGCTTAATGGCAGTATCCATGTTATCCACAATTATAGTACGTCCAAGTAAATAATAAATAATATTTTTATATTCTTCATTATACCTAATTAATTCGGCAGCTATACCAATAAACCCAGGTGATTTTAGCTTGTTCAGTTCACCGGAGTTTACTCTTTTAGGCTTAATAGATGCAATTGGTAAAAATGTAGCTTTACCCATATTATTTTTCTTTAAAATGTTTATTAGCTTCTTAGCGTCTTCTTCACAGTCAATAACAATATTTTGCATAGCAAAACCCAATGCCGCTTCTATCGCCGTTGTATAATCCTGGGGCACCGAAACTAATTCGCCCACAACACCCCTAAAGCCTTGCACCATATTCTTTATGCTGCCTTGTCTAATTAGAATGCTTTTTATTGTTCTATTATAACCGCCATATTCTTTTTCCATTTCTTCTAATAGCCTTAATCTGGAAAGTATATTATCTTTATTTGATCTTATTTTGATTAATGCTTCCTCAGTTTTACTCATTTTATTTTCTTTTTGATTCTTTTCAAAATGAAACAATTCTTCTATATTATTTTTTTTTGCTAATTCTTCTTTAATAAACACTATATCCTTTTCGATTTGGCTTTTCATTTTTATCTTTTCTTCATGTTGCATATTCAAACTATCACTATCATTGTTAATCTGTTTAATCCTGCTATTAATATTTTTAATGATTTCACTTATTCCGCTAATACTACTTTTAATATCCGATTGCTTGTTTAAATATTCTATATGCCTTTGTTTATTCTTCTCTATAATATCTTCCATGTTAGCTATTGAAGAATATCTTTCTTTATATTCAGATTCCATATCCCTAAGGAATTTCCCAACCCTTCCCAATTCATCTGTTAGAGCTCTTTGTTCCTTCTTATTATCTTCAATGCTTGCTGAATTAATATTTATTTCATTTAGCAATTCATTATTTTCAGTAGACAACTTTTTTATATTCCCATCAATATATGAGGCTTTTTCTCTATATACTCGTAATTCTCCATCTGATTTTTCTTTTTTATTAATCAACTCATAAATGTTTTGATTTAGATTCCCTATTTCCGATTCCAAATTTTTTATTTCTATTCTATTCTTTTCTCGGCTATTTTCAATTTCCTGCAAAAGTTTACTTTTCTGTTCATGATTATCATTTAGCATCTTTATTTCATTCTTTATATTGTCTAATCTTTTATTACTTCTATCAATATTTGAAACAATAAGATTAACATCCAATGTTTTTAATTCATGTAAATATTTTTGATACTTTTTTGTTGTTTCAGCTTGTTCTAATAAAGGTTCCAACTGGCTTTCAACTTCTTGCAATATATCTTGAATTCGAATTATATTTTGTTCTGTACGTTCCATTTTTTTCTCAGATTCAAGCTTTCTATATTTGTATTTAGATATACCTGATGCTTCTTCAAAAATAGCCCTTCTGTCATCCGATTTATTACTTAATATTTCATCTATTTTACCTTGTCCAATAATTGAATATCCATCTTTACCAACACCTGTATCCATAAATATTTCAGTTAAATCTTTTAATCTGCATTGAGTCTTATTTAGATAGTATTCACTCTCACCCGAACGAAACATCCTTCTAGTAACGCTTATTTCGTTATAATCTAAATCTATACCCTTGTCGGTATTATCAAGAACTATAGTTACTTCTGCAAATCCTGCTGCTTTCATTTTTTCACTACCTGAAAAAATTATATCTTCCATTCTATTTCCTCTAAGGGTCTTAACACTTTGCTCTCCTATCACCCATCTAATTGCATCAGCTATATTGCTTTTCCCGCTTCCATTCGGTCCAACAATTGCATTAATACCATTAGTAAAATTCAATTCAATTTTCCCTAAAAAAGATTTAAACCCATTAATCTCTAGTTGTTTAAGAAACATATTAACTCCTTCTATCTCTATATTAGTAACTTTTCATACCTTTTCTAGTTTTATGAACTATTTAGATGTTGAAGTTTAATCTATAAGCCTAATCATAATATTTTTTTACACCTTTATAATACTCCATTTTTGACAAGCTATATTTATCATCATTTATATTAACTTCAATGGAATCTTTATTAATGCTATCTACCATATAGTTAAATGCAACAGTTGGAAACTGTTTACAAAAATATCTGATATTTGACTTTTTCTGTCCTATCACATTTGAATAATTCTTAGAATTGCTGATAATGGTGACAACAGAATCGGAAGTCACTTTGGCAAGATTCAAAACGAACTCAATCATACCTTTATAAATCTCGGTCTCAACAAGCTGTCTAAAAGAAGGGTGGTAAGGCCCTGCAACAACATTTTTACCCATTTGCATTTCATCTGTAGGCTGAAGACCTATTCGAATAACTTTTATATTGTTACTTTCAAAATTTATCAGCATTTCTTTGCTTATATCTATTGCTTCAAAAAGTTCCAGTGGTTCATACTTTCCGGATTCATATAAATACTCCATATAAGTATCCTTAATAACCAAAGCCGGATAGATCCTAACAAATTGAGGCTTCAAATTTATAACTTGCCGAGTGGTTTCTAAGCATTTGTTTTTATTGTCATTAGGCAAGCCAACCATTAATTGCACACCTATTGTGAATTTTTTTTCTTTCAAGATATTTATAGCATTTATTGTATCTTTAATAGAATGACCTCTTTGACTGGCGCTTAGAACTGCCTCATCCATTGATTGAACTCCTAATTCTACTATAGACACACCAAATTTTTTTAAATTATCTAATATATCATTATCTATGTAATCCGGTCTGGTTGAAAGCCTAATAGCATTTATATCTCCATTTTTAAGGTATTTATTAGCTATGGATAAATATTGATTCTGCTCTTTTTCAGATATTGCAGTAAAACTTCCTCCAAAAAATGCAACTTCTATATTCACATCATTTTTTTTTATTGTTTTCAAATATTTGCTTATTTGATTATCTACATCACTTTTTGCTAGCTCATGTATTTGTCCGGTAATTCTTTTTTGATTGCAAAAAACACAATTATGCGGACAACCTTTATGGGGAACAAATATTGGTATAATATAGTTTTGTTTACTCATCTTTTAACCTCAAGACTTCTATAGCATTTTTTGCTGCAAGTTGCTGGGCATCTTTTTTGCTATACCCTTTTCCTACGCCAACTATTTTGTTGTTTAAAAATAGTGCTATAGAAAATTCCTTTAAATGATCCGGGCCCGTCTCGGATAGCACCTTATACTTTATTAAACCTAGATTATTCTTTTGAATATATTCTTGAATAAAAGATTTATAATCGTTAAAAATTTTATTTTTTATAGAAGATTCTATAGTATTTTTTAGAATAGAAAGCACAAATTCTTCCGCTTTTACAAACCCTCCGTCCAAGTAGATTGCGGCAATCAATGCTTCTATTGCATCTGCAAGTATAGATGTTCTATGCCTGCCTCCGGAACTTTCTTCTCCTTTGCTTAAAAAAACATAGGAGCCTAAATTTATAGATTTGGCAGCAAAAAATAAAGATTGTTCACATACAATATTTGCTCTCATTCTGGTCAGCTGACCTTCGGTTATATCAGTTTTGTTTTGAAACAAGTATAAAGAGATAATCGTATTCAAAATAGAATCGCCTAAAAACTCAAGTCTTTCATTATGAGAATAATCAAAATCCTTTTCATTAGCAAAAGAACTATGAGTAAGAGCGGTATATAAAAGTTCAATGTTTTTAAACTTATATCCAATTATCTCTTCTAACTCACTTAAATCTTTTTTCTCTTTTATATGCATATGTAGAACTATTCCTTTCGCTTACATTGTCATTAAGTTCTATTTCTAAGTATATCAATTAATTGTATTTTTTCAAGACTATTGAGGCATTGTGTCCGCCAAAGCCGAAGGAATTAGACATTGCATAAACAATATCTTTTTCTCTTGGAACATTTGCTACATAATCTAAATCACAATTTTCATCTAAATAAGAATAATTTATTGTAGGATGAATTATACCTTTGCTTAAAGCCATTAGACATGCAACGGCTTCAACAGCGCCCGCCGCCCCAAGTAAATGACCAGTCATAGATTTTGTAGAACTAATAGGTATATTGTAGGCAAAATTACCAAAAAGTTTTTTTATAGCCATAGTTTCATATTCATCGTTTAATTTTGTTGAAGTGCCATGTGCATTAATATATCCAAGTTGTTCAGGTTCTATCTTCGCATCTGACAAAGCAAATTTCATTGCCTTAAAAGCGCCTTCCCCACCGGGAGCCGGAGCTGTTATATGATATGCATCTGCTGTTGAACCGTAACCGACTATCTCACCATATATATTAGCATTTCGATTAGCAGCATGTTCTAATTCTTCTAATATTAAAATCCCAGAACCTTCACCCATAACAAAACCGTCTCTATTTTTATCAAAAGGCCTCGAAGCCTTTTGAGGATTATCATTTCTTTCAGACAAAGCCTTCATTGAGCAAAATCCGGCTAATGAAAGTGGGGTTATTGATGATTCGGTGCCTCCTGTAATCATAATATCCGCATCATTTCTTTGAATTATTTTAAATGCCTCTCCGATTGCATTTGTCGAAGAAGCGCAAGCGGTTACTATAGTAATATTTGGCCCCTTGGCATTAAAAGTCATAGATATATATCCAGCTGCAATATTAGAGATCATCATGGGGATAAAAAATGGACTAATCCTACCAACACCTTTGTCCAACATTGTATTATATTGACTTTCTAATGTAGTTATTCCGCCTATACCTGTTCCAATACACACCCCTACTCTATACTCATCTTTAAATTTAAGACTAATATCTGAATCATCATAAGCCATCTTAGATGATGCCATAGCTAATTGAGTGAATCTATCCATTCTTTTAATTTCTTTTTTGCTAATAAAATCCATAGGATTAAAATCCTTGACAGTTGCAGCGATCTTTGTTGGATAATTATCAGTATTAAAGGTGCTTATTAAATCGACACCGGATTTTCCTTCAACCAAACTTTTGAAAAAAACTTCTTTCCCTATCCCAATAGGTGTTACAACACCAATCCCTGTTACAACTACTCTCTTCCTGTTCATATTCATTCTCCTCTTTAAATCAAGTAGTATTATCAATACTTCTGATTAATTTTATATTATATTAGCCGATTAATTTGGGTAAAATATTTAGAATCAATTTCAAAAAAAATGCCCCGAAAATCGGGACATTTTTATTTTACAGTAAAGTAAACTATGGATTTTATAAAGAAACTCCCATATGACGTAGTAATCTGTTATTTTAAACTACCTTACTGATTATTTTTTATGTAATCAACTACGTCATTAACTGTTACGAGTTTTTCGGCCTCCTCATCAGGTATTTCTATATCAAATTCTTCTTCGAGAGCCATGAGGAGCTCAACAATATCAAGTGAATCAGCTCCTAAGTCTTCAATAAAAGAAGACTCCATTGTCACTTCTTCTGCGTCAATACCAAGCTGTTCAATAACCTTATCTACGACCTTTTTAAAAATCATATATTTCACCTCCTTATAGAATTATATTATGATAATATTATATTAACATTCCACCGTCAATATTAATTACTTGACCGGTAATATAATCTGATTGGTTACCTGCCAGAAATAGTACTGCATTTGCTACATCCTCCGGTTTACCGGGCCTTTTCAAAGGAATTGCCGCTTTCATTTGTTCCTTCATTTTCTCAGGTATTACTGAGGTCATATCCGTTTCAATGAAACCCGGTGCGATGGCATTAACATTAATATATCTTGATGCCAATTCTTTAGCGATTGACTTTGTGAAACCTATCACTGCAGATTTTGATGCAGCATAATTGGATTGTCCCGCATTTCCCGTTATGCCCACAACAGATGATATATTGATTATCTTTCCTGTTCTTTGTTTAATCATCACCCTGCTAACAGTTTTTGTAAAATTAAATACTCCTTTTAAATTTATTTGCATTACTTGATCAAAATCATCTTCAGACATTCTGATGAGAAGATTGTCTCTTGTGATTCCTGCATTATTTACTAATATATCTATGCTACCTAATTCATTTAATACAGTATTTACAAATCCCTCCACTTCGGATAACTTTGAAACATCTGCTTTTTTTACTATTGCTTTAACACCTAATTTCTCTACCACATTTGCTACTTCCAAAGCTGCATTATCGTTTACCGAATAATTAATGGCAATATTAGCACCTTCTTTTGCCAATTTTATAGCTATTGCCTTTCCAATGCCACGAGAAGCCCCCGTGACTATAGCATTTTTCCCTTTTAAGAGCATTCCAATCTCTCCCTTAAACTATTAATCGTTTTTTCTAAAGATATGATATCCTCCACATTATATATTTTACTGGTTTTGTCAATCTTTTTAATAAAAGCTGTTAAGGTTTTTCCCGGGCCTACTTCAATGAAGGTGTCTACACCCATATCTATCATGTTTTTAATGCTGTCTTCCCATAAAACAGAGGAGCTGACTTGATCTATTAATAATTTTTTAATTTCATATTTGTTTTTTATCACTTGTGCATGAACATTTGATACTACAGGTATATCCATGTCATGAAATTCAACCTTATCCAGTTCCTTGGATAATTTTTCTCCGGCACCTCTTAGCATACTGGAATGAAATGGTGCGCTTACAGGCAGAATTATAACTTTTTTTGCACCCTTTTCTTTAAGAACTTTTGATGCATTTTCAACGGCTTTTGTTTGCCCTGCAATAACAATCTGTCCCGGACAGTTAAAATTCACGGGTTCCACAATACCATATCCCGAAGCCATCTTTAAACATTCTACAACTTCATCTTTTTGCAAACCCATTATAGCAGCCATGGTTCCCTCACCTTGGGGTACAGCCTCCTGCATATATTTTCCTCTCTTTTTGACTATTTCAACAGCATCCTCAAAACCAATAGCTTTTGATACAACCAAAGCAGTGTATTCACCTAAACTCAACCCGGCGGTGATATCAGGTTTAATACCGTTTAGTTTTAAAACCTCAAATAAAGCTATACTGGTTGTTAAAATAGAAGGTTGAGTATTCTCAGTTTTCTTTAGGTCTTCATCTTTGCCAGAAAAGCATAAACTCTTCATATCAATGCCTAATTTTTCACTCGCCCTATCAAAGATATCCATAGCTATATTATATCGATTTGCAATTTCTTTTCCCATTCCTATATATTGAGAACCTTGACCCGGAAATATACATGCTATTTTTAGCATTTGCTTATTACCCCACTATTTTATTTACTTTTTTTATTACTTTATAACTTTCTTCTATTATTCCATCAATAATATCTTTAACCGTTTTTATCTCTTTTACTATACCGCTTATCTGTCCTGCCATTACAGTGCCTGTATCGACATCACCTTCTACGCAGGCTTTCCTCAAACTGCCTTCACCCAGTTTTTCAAGTTCTTCAATTGGTACTCCAACTCTTTCCAATTTAATAAACTCTCTGTAAAGTTTATTTTTTATCATCCTAACCGGGTGACCTGTAGTCTTACCGGAAATTGATGTGCTTCTGTCCCCCGCTTTTATAATTGCATTTTTATAATTATTATGCACTGTACACTCTTTAGAACAAACAAATATTGTTCCCATTTGCACACCCTGAGCACCAAGTGCTAATGCTGATATAAAGCCTCTGCCATCCGCTATACCCCCGGCAGCAATTACAGGAATTTTAACTGCATCTACTACTTGCGGAACCAAAGCCATGGTTGTTGTTTCCCCGATATGACCACCGGCTTCAGTGCCTTCTACTATAACTGCATCCGCACCTGAATTCTCCATTCTTTTCGCAAGAGCAACAGAAGGTACAATAGGTATAACTTTTATATTATTTTTTTTAAGTTTTTTTATATACTTACTGGGATTTCCGGCCCCAAAAGATACTATAGGAACTTTTTCTTCGTAAATCAATTCTATTATTTCATCTACAAAAGGGGACAATAGCATAACATTTAAAGCAAATGGCTTATCAGTGCTATTTTTTATTTTTAAAATTTCTTTTTTTATTATTTCTGCAGGTGCATTACCGGAGCCAATAATACCTAATCCACCGGCATTCGAAACTGCCGCAGCTAACTCTCCTGTAGCTATCCAGGCCATTCCTCCTTGTAATATCGGATATTTAATATTTAATAAGCTGCAAATTTCTGTTTTAATCATTTAAACCCTCCTATTTATAACCATCTGATAACGGAAGATGCCCATGTTAAACCGCCGCCGAATGCTACTAATACAACATTATCTCCATTGGATAGCCTTTTCATCTTATTAGTTTCATCAAGGGCAACAGCAATAGAAGCAGCAGACATGTTTCCATATTTGTCAACATTTACAAAGACTTTATCTTCAGTCAAATCCAATCTTTTCATTGCATTTTCAATTATTCTTATATTTGCTTGATGGGGTATTAAATAATCTATATCACTTTTATTTAGGTTGCATAACTCCAAAGCCTTTTCCGTTGCAGTTTCCATTATCCTAACCGCAAATTTAAATACTTCCGAACCCTCCATCTTTATGTAATGCATAGATTTATTAATCGTCTCTATAGAGGCGGGATTTCTTGAGCCTCCTGCCGGCAAGTATAGTAAATCACAACCATTTCCATCTGAACCCAAATAAGTTGAAAGAATTTGATAACCTTTAGATTTTGAAACTATTGCAGCACCGGCTCCATCACCAAATAAAATGCAAGTATTCCTGTCTTTATAATCAGTAATCTTGGAAAGAACTTCAGCACCGATAACTAAAATATTATTTGCTGATCCGGATTTAATAAACTGTTCTGCAATTGATAGACAGTAAATAAACCCGGAACATGCCGCTTCAATATCAAAAGCTGTTGCGTTTATTGCTCCGATACTTTTTTGCACTAAACAAGCAGTCGAAGGGAATGCCATATCCGGTGTTACAGTCGCAACAATAATCATATCCAACTCAATAGGATCCAAATTAGCATCATTTAAAGCCTGAATAGCCGCCTTTGTTGCTATATCTGATGTCGCAATTTCATCAAGAACCTTTCTTCTTTCTTTGATACCTGTTCTGGAAACAATCCATTTATCGCTTGTGTCAACTATTTCTTCCAGATAACTATTGCTAATTACAGTATCCGGAACATAACTACCTGTTCCAATAATGCTCGCCGCATATTGACTAGCCTTCAAGTTAAACAACCCCTGTCTCATTAATTCCTTTATTTATTAATTGTATATAACTATTATCGTACAATAATTTTGCTTGTCTAATTGCATTTTTAATAGCTTTTTTATCTGAACTCCCATGTGCTTTTATCATTATTCCACTAATCCCCAAAAAGGGAGCACCGCCATATTCTTTATAATCGAAACGTTTTTTTAATCCAACGAAACTATTTTTCATTAAAATAGCCCCTATTTTTGACAAAAAGGACTTGTTGATCTCTTCCTTTATCATGCTCATCATTCCTGAAGCTAAACCTTCGGTATTTTTAAGTACAATATTCCCTACAAAACCATCACATACACAAACATCACATATCCCACTTACAATATCCCTAGCTTCAATATTCCCTATGAAGTTAAGGTTACTCTCTTTAAGCAATTCAAAGCTTTGTTTAGTTAGATCATTGCCCTTTCCTTCTTCGGAACCATTGCTGAGCAGCCCAACTCTTGGTTCGGCAATACCAACAATTCTTTCCATATATACTGAACCCATTAAAGCAAATTGAAATATGTTTATAGGTTTACAATCTACGTTTGCTCCCGCATCTAAAAGCATAAATCCACCATTTGTAGAAGGCAGTATAGGAGCTAATGCCGGTCTATCAATACCTTTTATTCTTCCAACTCTTAGTAAGGAGCCGGCTAAAAATGCGCCGGTGTTACCTGCAGAAAGAAAGGCATCACAATTATTATTTTTAACCAATTGCAAACCTAAAACCAATGACGAGTTCTTTTTTCTTCTTATTGCATTTACGGGAGCATCGTCATTTTTAATTATCTCCTGTGCTTCAACGATATGTATTTTCGAATTGCCAATATTAGGACCTAAATTGTCTTCTATATCTTTTTTTAAACCTACCAAATATATATCTATATCATATTCCCTCATCGCTTCAACGCAACCTTCAATAACAGCTTTTGGAGCATTGTCTCCACCCATAACATCCACTGCAATCTTCATTATATTCCCTCCTCCTGATTAAAAGAAACAAGAATAAATTTCCCTCTAAATACTTCAAGTCCTTTAATATTTATAAAAACCCAAACAAAATATTTATTTCCCCTTACTCTAGTTACTTCAGCCTTTGCTATTAATTTGTCACCTGCAAATACAGGACTTTTATATTTGATATTTGCAACTCCTATTAAAGCTACGCTGGCATCTATTACGGCAATAGCCAATGATTCAGCTTGTGCAAATATATGGCTGCCTCTTACTACATCAGTTTTTTCAAATGCCATAGAATAATCTGTTTCTAAAATGGAAATACCACTTTCCCCCAACCTTAAGTCAATAAGCTCTCCTATGATTTCTTTTCCGGCAATAGACCTTACCTTTAAATAGTTTTTCTCAGCAACATCTTTAATTCTTTCTCTAAGCTCACGAATACCTAATTCTAAACGATCCAATCTTATAGTTTGAATGCTTACATTATAAAAATCAGCCAGTTCTTCGTCTGTAAGAAAGGGATCCGATTCTATTTTTCTTAAAAGTGCAATTTGTCTTTCTTTTTTACTTAATGTTTTTTTCACTGAAGCACCTCCTACTATAATCTACACATAGTATCTGGTACTAAGTTATAGTATACAATAATACAAATACAAAAATCAACAACTAATTTTAAATAATTTTTTATTTTAAATAGCTATTGTTATTGTTCGTACCTTAACTGTTTCTGATAATCTCTCTATTATATTTGCTGTGATTACTGAGTTACAACGCAATCTTAATCAAATATTAATGATCTACAATAAAAAGTATAGATATATACAATGTCTGAACTGTAACTATTAACATTTATTTCTTTCCAATAGAAAATAACAGCGCCTAAACGCTGTTATTCATATTATTCCTCAACTTTTATAACTGTTCTATCCTTATAATATCCACAGGATTTGCATATTCTATGAGGCAGTTTTGGTTCATGACACTTTGGACATGCCACTAACCCCGGTAGTGTTAATTTCCAATTAGCTCTTCTTTTGTCTCTTCTGGATTTCGATACTCTCCCTTTAGGTACAGCCAATTTAAGCACCTCCTTATTCCTTATCAAGCAAATTTTTTAATATTTCCAGTCTTTCGTCTATTTCCTTAATCACACATTTACAATCCGTTATGTTTTTATTACTGCCGCAAGCAGAACATAATCCTTTACAATCTTCACTGCATAGAGGCTTCATAGACATTTGGCTTGTTATTTCATCTAAGACAATATCTTTAATGTATATCACATCTGTATCATAGGTCTTTAAATCTTCGTTCGCATTTTGCAATTCTTTAGTAAATACATAATTAGCGCTAACATCGATTTCTTCATTATAATAATTCAGGCATCTTGAACATATCCTTTGAATTTTTGTTTTGATATTCATCTGTAAATGAATTTTTCCTTCATAGTTTATTACATAACCGGAAACTTTAATTGGTAATATGGCTTTTATTTTTTCTCCAAAAAAATCTGTAATTTCATTTTCAATTTCTTCAATAATCAAAAATGTTTTCTTTTCGCCTTCATTTTTTAAAACGTCAATTAAATCTACTTTCATTTGATCACCCTATTATAATTAACGAATTTTATTATACAAACCTGTATATCTTTTGTCAAGGAATAAAGGTTAATTGCCAATTTTGTATAAAATATATTTTATTTTATAAGCTCTTCTGTATCTTTTGCTATCATAAGCTCTTCATTAGTTGGTATTAAAAGTATCTTTGCTGTTGAATCATCAGTGGATATTATTGCTTCTTTACCTCTAGTATTATTCTTTTCCTTGTCAATTTTTAAACCTAAAAAGTCCAATCCTTTACATATATTCTCTCTCATGCTGGAAGAATTCTCACCCAAACCGGCGGTAAATACTATAGCATCAATGCCGCCCATAACTGCTGCATAAGCACCTATATATTTCTTAACTTTATGAGCAAATACTTCCAATGCTAAGGATGCTCTCTCATTTCCTTCCGTGGCCGCCTTTTCTATATCTCTAAAATCGCTGCTTATTCCGGAAATACCCAGCACTCCGGATTTTTTATTTAAAATGTTGCCTACTTCATTAATATTCAATTCTTCCTTTTCTACTAAAAAACCGCATATTGCCGGATCGATATCCCCACATCTTGTGCCCATAGCTAAACCTTCTAAAGGCGTGAAACCCATACTTGTATCAATGGATTTCCCGTCTTTTACTGCTGTTATACTAGCACCGTTACCTAAATGACAGGTAACTATTTTAAGTTCTTTAATATCCTTTTCTAAGATATCTGCAGCTCTTTCAGCCACATATTTATGAGAAGTACCATGAAAACCATATCTTCTAACTCCATATTTTATATAATACTCATAAGGTAGAGCATATATGTAAGCATAAGGTGACATTGATTGGTGAAATGCGGTATCAAATACTCCAACCATAGGTACACCGGGCATTAATTCTTTACACGCTTCTATACCAAGTATATTTGGAGGATTATGTAAAGGTGCTAAATCAATACACTCCTTGAGAGCATCCATTACTTCATCATTTATTACTACTGAATACGCAAATTTTTCACCTGCGTGAACCACTCTATGTCCTACCGCCCCTATCTCGTCCATGCTTTTAATCACACCGTAGTCTTTATGTATTAAAGCATCTATAACAATCTTTAATGCTTCTTTATGACTTGGCATATCTTGTTCAATTTTTATACTATCCCCATTATTAGGCTCATGTTTAAGCATTGAACCGGATATACCAATTCTTTCAGCTAAGCCTTTAGCAATGACTTCTTGAGTTTCCATGTTTATAAGCTGGTATTTTAGTGACGAACTACCGCAGTTAACAACGAAAATCCTCAAATTATTACCTCCTCTTAAAGTTGCTTAATTAATCTATTTCAATATTAATAGATTCGTGAAAAAACATTTTATACAAATCATTTCTGTTATTATAAACCCAATCACTATATCGCTAGTATATTTTTCTATATGAAAATACTTTTTCCTTCTTTTTTTGTATATTTTTAATCTTTAAATTCTTTGCTATACTATAATTGAGTAAAATATTTAAAACCTTATAATAAGTATTAAGGAGAAACCCAATTATGAGTGTAACAGCAATTGTATCTGAATACAACCCCTTTCATAATGGTCATAAATACAATTTAGACATGGCAAAAAGAATAACAGCTTGTAATTACACAATATCAGTAATGAGCGGCAGCTTTATGCAAAGGGGAGAACCTGCACTTTTTGATAAATGGTCAAGAGCCAAAATGGCTGTTCTAGGCGGATTGGATTTAGTTATCGAATTACCTGTTATTTATTCATGCCAACCTGCAGAAAACTTCGCTTATGGTGCTATAAAGATTTTGAAATCATTAAATATTGTAGACTATCTATGTTTTGGCAGTGAAAGCGGAAATATTGATGACTTATCTAAGATTTCAAAAATATTAATAAATGAATCGAATTCCTTTAAGAAAAGAATTAATAAAAAACTTAACCAAGGAGTGTCATATTCAAAGGCAATAGGCGACACAATAAATAGTGTTTTGGGGCATAACACTATTTACCCAAATAACATACTAGGAATTGAATATATAAAAGCTTTACAAAAACAAAACAGTAATATCAAACCGATAACAATTAAAAGAATTAAGAATGATTATAGCGAAACTGCTATAACCGGTTCTATTTCCAGCGCAACTGCAATAAGAAAAGAACTTGGAACCTGCGGAATAAATAATAATATTATTTTATCAATTCCTGAAACCTCTTTAAATATAATAAAAGAAAATATTATGAAAAATAAGGGGCCAATTTTTTATGAAGATTTTATAAATTTAGTACTTTATCAATTAAGAAAATTTGACGTTACTGAATTAGCAAAATTGCCATATATGAAAGAAGGTATTGAATACAGATTAAAAAATAAAGGAGATATTTCATATACTCTTAACAATCTAATCAGTTCTATTAAAACAAAACGTTATACTAGGACATATATCCAGCGCATGCTTTGCCATCTGTTATTAGGTATAAATCAAAAGGATGTACTGCAATCAAAAGACGAGAATTCTCCGGTTTATATCAGAATACTGGCTTTTAATGAAAAAGGCAGATATCTATTAAGAAAAATAAAATCATCCGCTTCCAGTCCTATAATCATCAAAACAGCTAATTTTAAAAGTGAAAATGCTTTTTTAAATAGAATGTTAGAGTTGGATATTCTATCTACTGATATTTATAATCTTGCTATAAAAAACCCTGAACATAAAATAGCAAATCAAGATTTTTTAATTTCTCCCTTCTTTATTGAAAAAAAATAGTTTAAGTACAGTACTTCCAAAATTATAGTATAGTTTTGAATTTCTCAAATATAATATACAAAACTTTGTTTTTGAGTGATATTATGAAAAAATCTTATTTTAAAAGTTTTCTAAAGAAGATGGTATTTCTATTTATAATAATCGGTATTATTCTATCTCCTGAAAATGCTTACAAATCTGCTTTAGAGGGATTAAATCTATGGTATAATGCCGTATGTCCTGCCCTTTTGCCATTTTTTATTTGCTTGGAAATTTTGATTAAACTAGGTGTGATAAATATTGTTGGTATTTTTTTAAAGCCAATTACAGAATTCTTGTTTAACATTCCCGGTGAAGGCGCTTTTGCTTTTATAATGAGTATTGCATCAGGATATCCTGTTGGTGCTAAAGTAGTAGCAGATTTAAGAAAAAAAGAAATATGTACACAAAATGAATGTCAAAGAATGATAAGTCTTTGTAGCACTTCAGGTCCACTTTTTATAATGGGGGCTGTATCTGTAGGAATACTAAAAGATCCGGCTTTAGCACCTATTCTGTTACTATCACATTATTGTTCTGCAATAACAATAGGATTCATAATGAGATATTATAAAAAAGAAAAAAATAAAATAAGAATTTATTCTAATAGAACACTATCCGAATTGTTT